>JANLFK010000012.1 GCA_024655945.1 candidate division KSB1 bacterium | reverse complement strand
AGGCGATCAGCATGAGGAACGGTGCTATCGATCCCCAGCGGTCTTTTCTACCCTGTTGCTCCGCTGTCTCGGTGGCCTCCAGATGCCCACATTCAGGCACCAGTTCGCGTGAGGAGCCGGAAAATTTTCGGCGGAATCCTCTCAACTGCGGCGCAGAAAAGCCTTGACTCCTCGCCGGAAAATCGCTATCTTGCAGGCGGATTGCAAGGCAAGAGACAAGAGTTGGAGGGAGCCATGAAAAGAGTGCTCATTCTGGCACTGGTGGCAGTTATGACGGCGCCGCTTAGCGCCCGAGGAGGCGTGCCCCACAAGGTCTTCATCTCCGTGGACATGGAAGGCATCAGCGGGGTGGTCAATTGGGAAGAAGTCGATAGGAACGGCAAGGACTATGACTACTTCCGGCGGCTAATGACCAGAGAGGCCAGCGCGGCGGTAGAGGGGGCGCTGGCGGCTGGCGCCACAGAGATTGTGGTGCGCGATTCCCACGGCTCGGCGCGCAACATCTTACCGGAGGAACTGCACCCTGCTGCCCTTCTGCTGCGCGACTGGTCGGGCGGATTCAAGGGGATGATGGAAGGGATCGACGAGACCTTTGCGGCGGCCATCTTCATCGGCTATCACGCCAAGGCGGGCACGCCCCATGCTACTCTGGAACACACCATGAGTGGCACGGTCACCGACCTGACCATCAACGGCGTCTCCCTGCCGGAGGCCGGACTCAATGCGCTCATCGCCGGCCACTACAACGTGCCGGTGGTCTTTGTGGCCGGCGACAAGGCCATCTGCCAGCAGGTGAAGGAGCTCCTGGGTAATGTGGAGACTGTCGCGGTCAAAGAGGGGATCGGCAATGCGGCGCTGTGCCTGCACCCGGAGGTGGCGCGCGACAGGATCCGGCAGGGGGTGACGCGCGCCCTGCAGAACCTCGCCGCCTACAAGCCCTACAAATTGAAGCCGCCGTACACGATGGTCCTTAAGCTTAAGAGGGAAGAAGTGGTGCACGAAAAGTCGCTCTACCCCGGCGCCAAGCGCACCGGCGACTGGGAGCTGACCTTCACCAGCAACGACTTGTTGGAAGTAGTGAAGGCTTTTAACCGGATGCACTGAGCCGGATGGCGGGGCTTGGAGTCTTGCAAGCGGCGATCTGGCACAAGCCAGGTGCCTATTCGCGCTCGGGTGATCGGGTGCGGTACACGAAAGAGGCCTGTACCCGCAGGGCTCCGCAGCGGGTGAGGTGCAAGCTTGGCGCAGCCGGCTGGACTTGGCTCGTCCTCTTCCTGTGCCTGGCCCCGTCTGCCTCAGGGCAGCGCTGCAGCGCCGTGCTGGCGCGGCTTTTCCAGGCGCCACCGGTCGAGCGACAGGCTCTCGTCGATAGTCTCTACGCAGCCTGTCCAGCTTTTCCCGTGGTGGAACAGGACACAGTGGTTCACTTTCTCTATCGCGGCCAAGCACGAAGGGTTGCCGTGGCCGGAGACGCCACCGGCTGGCAGCCGACATGCCTGCTGACGCGCCTGCAAGGGAGCGACCTTTGGCACGCGCGCTATGTCTTCGCAGCCGATGCTCGTCTGGACTACAAGATAGTGGTCGACGACAACCTTTGGCTGCTGGATCCCATGAACCCTCTGACGATCCGCGGCGGTTTTGGCCCTAACTCGGAACTGCGCATGGGGAAGTATCGGCCGCCGGCGGAGCTTGTCCCTCAGCCGGACCTGCCGGGCGGTTCAGTGCGCGATACGGTCATCACCAGCGTCCACCTTGGCGGACGGCGCAGGATCTCCGTATACATCCCGCCTGGCTTTGAGGGTCGAGGTATGCCATACCCCCTTGCCCAGTTCCATGACGGCCATGACTACTTGACGCTGGGGAACGCTGCCACCCTTCTGGACAACCTCATCGCCTCCGGCAAAGTGGCTCCCCTGGTAGCGGTGTTCCTTTCTCCGGAAGAGCGCCAGCGCGAGTACGCAGGCGATAGGAAGGAAGCCTGGGCCGCGTTTATCCTGTTCGAGGCACTCCCCTGGGTGGCGGCCCGATACCCGGTGAGCACAGACCCCCGGCTGCGGGCTACCATCGGTGCTTCAAACGGCGGGAACATCTCGCTCTGGCTGGGCTTTCACCACCCGGAGCAGTTTGGCAATGTGGGGGCGCAGTCTTCCTACGTGGAGCCGGCGCTCGCTAAGGCATTCCAGGAGGGCGACAAACGGCCCCTGCGCATCTACCTGGACGTCGGGACGTATGACCTGCCGCTCCTCATCCCTTTGGTGAGGGATCTCCGCCAAATCCTGGACCGGCGCGGCTACGAGGTCTGCTACCGGGAGCCGCACGAGGGGCACAGCTGGGGCAACTGGCGCGCCCACCTGGATGACCTGCTGACGTTCTTATTCCCGGGTCCGGCCGTTCCTGGCCCACGACAGTGAAGGGCGTCTCTGCAGCACCGTTGACCAGTGCCCTTCGCTGTGTTCCTTAAGATCCGTTCACCAGCCTTGGTCCGATCCTGGACCAACGGTCTTGTCGCAGCGGACAGCTTTTCGGGTCGGTAGGGACAAGCGCGCTGTTGCAAGCGCCTTTCCGCCTTGACCCCAAGAGGCGTGGTGCGCAGGCCTCACCTCAGGAGCACGAGCTTTCTCACCTCCCGGAAGAGCACCAGGTTATCCCTGGGCTCAACTGCCTCAAGGCGGAGGAAGTAGATCCCCGCAGGCAGGTCATGTGCGTCAAAAGCCATGCGGTGCTCGCCCGCGGCCAACCGGTCGTTCGCCAATCTCCTCACCTCTTTGCCCAGGGCATCGCAGATATCCAGCCTCACTTGCGCGCGCTGCGGCAGGGCGAAGCGAATGGTCGTGCAAGGATTGAACGGGTTGGGGTAGTTTTGCAGAAGCCAGACTGCTCCCGGAGAGGGCTGCGCGTCGCCGAGTCCCGTGCTGCCGAATTCATAGGCCCCAATGTCCGGATGGGCATCGCGCGGATGGCCCTCAAGGTGCGTGGTGGGCGCGCCGAGGGTGGTACCTGCATCAATGGCTGGGCTGCCCGGGGAGAGGCGATAATCACCGGCCGTGCCCCAGCCGGTCTGGATGAAGCGCGGATCGCCGCACAGGTTACCCTCGCCCAGGCCTCCGATTCTGCCACAGTCATACTCCTGGGTGCCATGGTGGAGGAGTGTCGTGCTCTGCGGGATGAAGAACAGGTTGTGATCCGCGCCCAGGGTGCTGTTCCCGTGCACGTAGATGGAGGTGTTTGGCCCGCGCCCGCTGAAGATGCAGTTGCGGATGGTGACCTGCACCGGTACCGGGTTCTCGTACTGCACGTAGAGCAGGTACTCGTTGCCCAATTGGTCATCCACCGTGACGTTGACAATCTCGAAACGGGCACCCGCCTGTTCGACCTGGTCGATGACTATTGGCGCCCACGGCGTGACTTCCGGCTTGCCATCTCCTCGACCGTAGATGAGGGTGTTTTCGATTCGGCTGTTGTCCGCCCAGACCTTGACCCCGTCGCAGGAGTTGTTGGCCACGATGCAGCGGCGGGTGGTGGTATTAGCCGCTTTCGAGTCTAAGGCGTCGCCGTAGTTGTGTTCGGCAATGGTGTTCTCGATGAGAATCGGCCCCTGCGAGGGCTCGATGCCAAAGCCGTCCGGGCGATCGTAGGGGCGGTTGGAGCCATCGCCGCCCTGGTAGTAATGCCCACCCCAGGAGAGGGAACAGTCGCGGATGGTCACGTGACGCCACCCGCCGTAAGCCCCCTCTGGTCCGCCCAGCGCCCCGAAGCCGCAGTATTCCAGGCGGCAGTTCACGATTTCCACCTGCTCGACCTCTTGCAGGGTCATCCCGTACTCGTCGATGTGGTGGATGTACAGGTCTCGAAAGACCAGGTGGTGCCCAGGTTCACCAAGGACCTCAACGCCTTCGCGGAACCACTGAGCCTCTCCTGTAGCCTGAGCGTCATGGGTGATTTCCAGGTTCTCGATGCGGACGTACGACATGCCCGAGAGGTCGATTGCCGTCAAGAGGTTGTCGCGTCCCGCCAGCACGGGCCGATTGCCCGTCTCTCCGCGGATGGTGACCCAGGCATTGGCCGTGCCCGGAGGGGGCACGATGATGTCGGCGTCGTATTCGCTGAGAGTGTAGCGGCCGCCCAAGAGGATCAGCGTATCGCCCGCACTGAGTTGCCGCGAGCCAAAGCCGGGCGTGGCCCAGGTCTGGCTTCGCGTGCCCGGGTTGAGGTCGTTGCCGGACGGGCCGACGAAGTAGACCCCCCGCGCAAATGCTGCAGTGTCAGGACCGAGAACAATGCCGCAAGAACGAATTTGTGGCTCATGGCTTTGCCTCCTCTGTGTGCCGGGCGACTACCAGATCCGAGTTTGCAGCAGGACGCGCGAGGCTGCTCTGCTTGCCAACGTGACCACCGCCGCTGCCCTGTGCGCACCTGCCCGAGAAGTGTCTGGCAACTCGTTTTCGTGAGAGCAAGGTGTAGATTGCCGCACGGCTCTGCCGCATGCGCGCTACCTTATTAGCAGCACTTTTTGCACCAGCTGGGATTCCCCTGCTTTCAGGACGACCATGTACAGCCCACTTGCCACGGGGCGTCCTGCCTTGTCCTTCCCATCCCAGCTGACCCTGTGCAGACCTGGCGGCTGCTCACCTGCCACCAAGGTGCAAGTCTTCTGGCCAAATGTGTTATGCACCTCCAATGTTACGCGGGCTGGTCGAGCCAGCTTGTACGAAATCACGGTTTGGGCGTTGAACGGGTTGGGATAGGCAGGAAAGAGTGCAAAGCTTTCGCTCGGAGCGGCGGTCGTCGGCACAGCTGAGGGCAACTCGCTTAGGTACGTGCTGTAGACCCCGTTGCCATGCGTGGCCGCGGCCAAAAAGCCATCTGACTGGCGGACGTCAATCATGTCCACCACGACATTGCCAATGGTTTGTGCCCCTTCCTGCACCCAGATGGTGTTCATGCTGTCCAACTTGGTGGTGGAGAATAGCCCCATGCTCGTGCCAGAAAAGTAGACGGGTTGTCCTTCGACGTAGAGAATGGCAATCCAGCGCACCGATGGTCCGCTGCCGCTGCCGTCGGGGTTTTGCTCTAAATTGCCGGCCACCGGAATCCAGGAGTTGCCGCCGTCCTGCGAGGCATAGATGCTGATCACCCGGTAGTTGGGAAAGGCCACCAGCAGTTTGTTGGCATCGCGCGGGTCTACGGCAATGCAGCCGATGGACGGGCACCACGGGAAGTAGGGGAAGTTACTTCCGGTGATCTCCTCCGGCTGCGGCTGGCCGAGATGGGGATTATCGAGACGAAACAACTTGGCCCCAGGCGTCCAGCTGAAGGTTGCGAAGTAGAGCCGCCTGGGCTGGGCCTCGGACATGCCCACGGCGGTGATCTGTCCGCCCGAGACCTTCTCCAGACGCTCCCAGTTGACGCTGGTTGGCCGGGGCGGAAAGACATAGGGGATGGCGGTCAGATCCGCGTTGCGCCACAGTTGGTCTCGCCAGGGCAGGTACATGACCTTCTGGTCGTGGGGGTCCAGAAGGAAGGGGGGCATCCACAAAGTGCCGCCACTGGCCTGTTCGGGGGTGATGTTAGTCCAGCGCAGCTGGCCGTTCGGGAAATCGAAGCGCCACACCGCAAAGCTGCCGGCCTGGGTGGCATAGAAGTAGTCTCCGCCGTGCGCAATAGCCGTGAAGCCGCCATCCATTGCACCCCCGAAGATGACTTGCCATGGCTGCAACGGGTCCGGTACCTTGGTGAAGAGAAAGGCGTTGTCCTGGGTGCCGCCGAGGATGGTCTCGCTGCCAGGGGTTCCGTGGTCGATGGCCACGGAATAGAACTGGGTGGTGCGGTAACCGTTGTTCAAAGACTGCCAAGGAATGTGGTACTCCCCGGAGCGAAGATCCAGGGTCGGCTCGGCAAGGTTGTCGTCGGTTCTGAACACGCCGCCGTCGTTCCCCACCAGCATGACCCGGGGATTGGAGGGCAAAAAGACAATGGCGTGCTGATCAACGTGAAAGTCGCTGTACGCCCCGATCAGTTCGAAGGACTGACCGCCATCCCTGCTGCGGTAAAGCCCCACGGTCCCGACGAAGAGGACGTTTTCGTCATCCGGTTTCACCTTCACGATCATCATGTGGCCGCCATAGGTAATCATCTCCCCTCCCCAGGGCAGGTTGGCCGTGAGGTCTGTCCAGCCGCGGTTGCGCTCGTATTTCCACAGCTTGGTCTTCAGCCCGGTGAGGTAGGAGAGAAAATAGACCACGTCCTCATTGGACGGGGCAATGCCAATGGCGGTCCGCTGGGTGGTATCGGGCCACTGGGGCGGAGAGATCTTCTCCCAGGTAAGGCCATCCGCCGAGGTATAGACCCCGTTGTCCGGGCCGATGCCGCCGATAGTGATGTAGAGGATGCCGGAAGGCGTGGCAGCGACCTCGGTGCTGTGGTACTTTTCGCCGAAGTAAAGCACTTGTTGCCAGCTTGCGCCGCCGTCGGCGCTGCGGAATAGCCCGTTGGAGGTTGCCGCCAAGACGCCGTCCTCGGCGAAGGTCTCCAGGCCAAATACGTAGTCGAAGGCGTCCGCAGCTTCCGGCGTGCCCGAGACGGTAGCGGGAAGAAGGGACCAGCTTTCCCCGCCATCGGTGGATTTGAAAATACCGTCGCCGCGGTAGAAGGCATCGCTGAACGTGAGGTGAGCAGCGCTTCCCCCTGTCGGGTAAGATTCTCCCGTGCCATAATACCAGATGTCTCTCTTGCCTGGCGAACGATTCTGGGCAATGCACGAGACGCTGTGCAGTTGATCCGGGGCAGTGGTCTTGCGCCAGGAGCGGCCGCCGTCGGTGGACTTCCACATTCCGCCCGAAACACCCCCGGCCAGGATCACATTCTCGTCGCTCACGTCAATCGCCAGGGCTCTGGTGCGACCGCCCACGTTGCACGGCCCCCTCGCAACCCAGTCGACGGTGAGAGCTCGCTGGTGCGCTCCGGAGCGCTTGGCCAGGCCTCTGACAAACTGCAGCTCGGCCAAGCCGATGTCCCGTGGAACTCTGTTGGTGGCCGGATCGCGCAGGCAGAACCACTCGTGGCGCTTTCTGGCAAGGGGGTCCTCCTTGGTTCCTTCTGCGGCCTCAGAGTCCAGGCTCCATGGCGTCGGTTGCATGCGCCGGGCTGTGCGGGCATAGAAAAAGACAGTCACCAGAAGAAGGGCAAATGCCGTGACGATGCCTATGAGAAGGAAACGCTTCTTCATGAAATGGTCTCCTGCTCCCAAATGAACGCAGGGGCACTGCTCTCAATCGAGGGAACGTAAACCCAATACTCGACTCTCGGTCAGGTGAGAGAACGGTACCGCCCACTCATCAATCCTGTCCCCTGCGTGCAGCCGAGGCTGGCCAAGCCGTCTTATGTTGGTGAACACCGGCAGCCGGTGTACGGGCATATGGCTAACAAAACAAGAGCCGTTCCTTGCTGGCGGAGCCCACCGACAGGAGGACAACTCACCAACCACCGGCTGGCGCTCCGTTTGTGGCGTGCAAGGCCAGACTGCGCTAAAAGCTGTATGCAAAGCCAACCCACGGGAAGAACGGGAATCCACCTTCCTGAATAAGTTCATCGAAAGTCAAAAGGCCAAAATCTGCTGCCAGGTGCCCCCCGAAAAAGCGGATGCCAAAGGAGAGAAAGGCTGTTGTCTCTCCGTCCCAAGAAAGATAGTTCTCGGACAACAGCCTTGTTCTTCTCCCGCTCCGCAATTCTCCGCCAAACATGAGGACAGGATTTTCTGCGAACTTGCCGCCAGAGAAGCCCCATCCCAAGCCAGCCGTGCAACCTCGGTCGGTGTTGCCAAAGGTGCCCACGCCGTAGAGCATCCCCCGGCTGTGCCCTCATCGCCGAAAGGCACGTGAAGGTAAAGGAGACCGGAGGCGAGGTCGAAGCTTGGCAAGTGAAGCAGGCGGACCTTTGGGGCGAAAAAGGCGATTTGGTTCTCAGCGCCGGGAAAAAGAGAATAGCCTCCGCTCAGGGCCAGCCAGTCGGTAACGCCAATAGCTATGGTGGGAAAGAACACCCAGTAGACGGCGAAATAGCCTTCGCCTTGCGGCAGAGATCTGCCCGTCGGCGCAAAGAAAAGGCAGGTGTTATTCGGATCTGGCGGGAGAAATCGGCCTCCACGCAGTGTGCCCTTGAGCATTTCGACCTTCTCGATCTCCACCCGGGGGATCGCCACAGTGAAGCCTGCAACAGCCTTGAGCTCAATCTCTTGCTCCCCGGTCTTGAGTATGCTCCCGATGAGCTCCGATCCGTCCTTCAGGATCACTCGCACCAGTTGGGTCGAATCCGGACTCGCCGCCTCCTGCGCAAGGAGTCTGGAAGAGAAAAGCAGGTACAAGGCGAGGAGGAGCAGCAATCCCCGCCAAAGCCTCTTAGCTCCTATTCCTGCAGACATCTTGTCCCTCGTTCCGCGCTGATGGCAGAAGAGCCCCCGGCAGGCACAGCGCGGTGCGCCTACGGGGAAAGGCTAGTTGCAAGCCTCCCGCCCCGAGGGACGGGGTCGGGGAGTGCACCAGCACACCAAGAGCAGCCCCTCTGCCACTTCTGAGCTAGCTCTCTCGCGGGAGAGGACGCGTGTGCTCGCTCTGGTGCGCGGAGTTCGTGTATGCATTGCACGCCACTATCCCGGCAACCTGCTGCTTATTGACCCTCGGGCGGCGGGCTCATCTTCTGCGGTGACAACGCGCCGACCCTGCCTTTCCGTTTAAGTTCCGAGCGACTGGAGTGGAGCCAGCCCGTCATAGACTCTTGGCCCAAACCGAGACCAGGCCTTCTGCCCTCCGTGGCGCGGGCAGCAAGACCGCGCGGAGGCGCAGGTTATTTGCCCCAACATCAAAGCTTTCCAAGGCCAATGAGTTTGCCTTTTCGTGGGAAGGATCGTTCTCCTACTTTTCGTAAATCATCTTCACCGTGCGGCACCGCGGGCCCGCCTGGAGGCGACAGAAGTAGACCCCACTCGGCAGACCCTCCGGCTGCCACGAGAAAGAGTGGTAACCGGCGTCGAAGGTCTTCTCACACAGCGTGGCTATTTCCTCGCCCATTGCGTTGAAAACCTTCACGGCGACGCACTCCCTCCGCGGGAGGGAGAAGCCGATGGTCGTTCCTGCATTGAAAGGATTGGGATAGGCGGGATAAAGCTCCACCTCCCTGGGCTGTGTTGCGAGAGGCGGCGCTGGACAGACGCCGGTAACCAGTCCCGCCCCGTCTCCGACGATCTCGATTGCCGCAAGCGCATTCGTTCCCACCCCCCTCTGGGAAAGGAGGAAAAGGTGATTGTCGCACCGCCCGCCACCTGGCAGGGGGAGGGTTTCGGCAGCCGGGTCGATCCCCATGAGACAGGTTGCCACGGCGTCGGTGGCAACCGCATCTCTACCAGCCAGGAGCACGTGGTCTTCGGCAGGGCGAAAGGTCGGATTCCAGGCCCCTTCTCCGCCACGGGCATTCTTGACGCCATCGATGACTGCCAGCTGCACCGGTCTGGCCAGGTTCAGGTCGCAAATGGAGCGGGGGAGATGGGTTGATGAGGTGCCTCCTTGCGTGTGCAGCGCATCTCGGCGGCCCCTATTGCTCGGCGTCTCGTAGAGCGGCTTCGGCACCATCCCGACCTGGTTCTTGAGCGCGGCGGTGATGCCCGCCTCGTAGTGCTGCTTCAACTTCGGAATGGAAATGTACACGTCAATATCGCGGAGGATCTGATTCACCCTAAAGGAGGAGTAGAAGAAGGCCTTCTCGCCGACCGGAAGGTCGGTGAATTGGGAATAGGGAGCCGGCTGATTGAGGTCGACCAACCGCACCCCAAGGCTTTGCCCCACGGCAGCATAGCCGAAGTTGAAGTAGGATGCAGAGTCCCAGAGCGCCTCGACCAAGTACAGATCGGCGGGCCGAACGCCGCAGTCCATGACCAGCTCGGCCACGGCGCGCAGCACTTCCGGGTGGGTCCACATGGTCTCGGTGATGGGCACCCCTCGCAGCCTTGCGCTGCTGGCAGAGCCAGAGCCACCGGTGAGGTTGACCTTGATGGCCACCCGACTGCCCGCGCCGCACAGGTCGGCTATCCCCCCCAGCGAGTCAAAAAGGTGTTGCACCTTTTGCCGGATTAAGGCAGGATCATAGCTTTCCGCCTGGGTCACGGCCACCGTCGCCGCGCAAGTCCTCCCGGCGTGAGGAGGGCGTGCGCTCAGCCCTCTCGCTTTCCAGAGGGGTGAGAGGAGCACTCCGGCGGCGGCGCTTCCCACTGCCGCCAGGAATTGGCGGCGGGAGAGGCTGCGGTCGCTTTGGTCCTGCGGTCTTCCCTTTGTCATCCGCGAACCTCCTCGGGTGCGGTCCGAGACTTCTCTCGGTATGTCTCCGCAAGTGAGCTCCCCTCCGTGCCTTCGCCGCGACCCCTTGGTGCTGAGTCATGCCGAGCACTGCCCGACGTTCGCCGCGCGCAAGAGGTGAGCCCTTCGTGGCCCGCGAACCCAACGAACGCTGCCTGGCCATGAGGGGGATTGCCTTTGCGGGCCGACTTGACCTCCCGGTAAGCCACTCACAGCCAAGCAAGACGTTCTGGCGCCTCTGAGAAGCAGCCAGGGTTCTGCGCGGTGTCCGGTCGCAGAGGATGCTGTGATGTGGCTGCGGGCTCGGTTACGTATGGCGTACGGTTCCCTGACCCCCGCCTGGCTGGAGGCTGACCGGGCGGGAGAGCGCCCCCCCTGGCTCCTGTACACCGCATGCCCATGGGCCGATGGACGTGGGTTGCACAGCCGGCACATTATACGAAACGCCGCGGTCAATGTCAAGAAAAAACTGCGGCGAACTGTCTCGGCGATCACCAACAGCGCCATACGCCCACGACGACCGCCCCTCGTTCCCCGAGCATGGCCGCCTTCCGTCCTTTGTAGGGCTTCGTGAGCAAGGCACTGCTCGCCACGCCGATGACCGCGCCAGCCACGACGTCGTGCACGTAGTGCTGTCGTGATGCCACGCGACTGTAGGCGACGAAAGAGGCGGCAGCTATGGCAGGGGCCCCGCACTGCCAGCCGTAGCGGGCGTACATGCACTCCGCCGCGGAGAAGGCCAGGGCGGCATGGCCAGAGGGAAAGGAGTGCTCGCCTCCGATCGGACGTGTCTCACTGATTGCATATTTCAAAGCCATGGTGAGGCCCGCAGTGACCACCAGCGAGGTTGCCAGTTGTTTCGCGCCCTGCCCATCGCGATGGGCAACGTTCAATGCCCCGCTGGTGGCGGGCAGCGCGATGAGAACGAGGGTGCCTGCTGTTTCCAGGTCTCCTGCCGCCGCCCGTGACTGCAAACCCAGGCACGAGGTGCTGGCGATGATGGCCACCAGCAGGGGGTGTCGAGCTCGCATAGAGGCAATCCTCCGAAAATAGGTACCGTATCCCTTGCTCGCCAGCCGAGAGGGGCTCTGCCAGCGTCGCCGGCCCCAAGCCTGCGTCGCCTGCCCGTGGCCGACGAGGGGGCGCGCCGCACGTGCAAGACGTTCCGGCCATGCCTTGCCGTACTGCTTCTCGGCGCTTTGTGCAAAAAGCCCTTGCTCTTGTCGTCGCGTATTGTTAGTTTTGCACAACGTTCTCTGACACTGCCATGGCGGCCTCAGAAGACGTCCAGCACAAAGCCGATGCCAAGAAACTCCCGCAATTGCACCTTGCGGGTCTGGTCGCGGTCATACAGTAAGAAGACGCTGAGGTTGACAGAGACAAACTTGGCCATTTTCGCCTCGAGGCGGTTGTCCAGGCGGGCATCTACTTGCCGGAAACCGCGCAGGTTTGAGAACAGCTCGAGCGTCTGCCCGAGCTTGAGGTTGCTGTTGACCGCCAGGTTGACGTCGGTGCGCGCGGTGAGCCCCGGCTCCACCTTCACCCGCTCCACCGCGTTGGGTGTCTTCGGGTCGTCGCTGTAGGCGGTCAGGTGCCTGGTGAAGGTGTGCTTGACGGCGACGCCGACCTTGGCCTGCACGCGGCGGGTGAGCACAAGCCCGAAGCCGGAGCTCTCCATCAAGTAGGCCGGGTCCCAAAAGTCCGACTTGAGCAGAGGCGGCTCCTTGCGGTAGTCGTACCCCTTCGCGAACTGCGTGAGCAGGCTCAAGGAGATGTAGGGATTGGAGAGAGTCTTGCTCTTGTGGGTGTACTGGGCGTAGAGGTCGATTTTGTCCTGGGTGTTCCGTATTCCTTTGGTGCCGAGGCGCGTCTGCCCGAAGATGAGCTCCACCTTGGTCTGCCAGGCAGCGCGGGGCAGGTCCTGTGACAGCGTCAGGTTCAGCCCGCTCACGTAAGCCAAGCTATTGTCCGCGCCCTGCGCCCAATTGGTGAAGCTGGTCTGAGCTACGTCAAGCCGAAGGCGCAATGCCTTGCGCAACGACGTGCTGTCCGGTGCCTTTGTCTCCGCAAAACAGGACACAGTTGCGAGAAAGGAGACGATGACGGCGCCCACTGCGGGCAACAGCCAGAGACGCTTCATTGCTGGAACTATCTCCGGAGGCGGGGTTAGAAACTTTGCACGAGGATGCGGCCTCGCCGTTCCCTAGATTTGCGTGCAAATATAGACAAAAGCCGCGCTGCAAACAAGCGGAAACTTTGCCGTCAGGTAAGAAGGGTGATCGGTCATTCCGGAGGCGAAGCGTGGCTACGACGTGCAGCAAGTGGTCTGTTCTGTTCATTTCATTGGTGATTTCCGCTTCTCTCTCCGGGGTCACACTCGCAAGGGCCGGCAGTGAGGAGGACAAAGGCGTGCACTATTTGCATCAGGGTTGGCAATTCCGCAAAGTTGGAGAGCAAGACTGGCACCCTGCCACCGTGCCAGGGTGTGTGCATACTGACCTGCTGGCATGTGGGCTGATCGGGGACCCTTTCTACCGCGACAAAGAGCTGAAAATGCAATGGATTGGCGAGGTCGACTGGGAGTACGCGTGCTCTTTCGTCGTGGATAGCGCCCTGCTGGAGAGCGAACGCTGCGACTTGGTCTTTGAGGGGCTGGATACCTACGCCACGGTGGTGCTGAACGGCACCAAGGTGCTCGAGGCCGACAACATGTTCAGGCACTGGCGCGTACCGTGCAAGGAGCTGCTGCATGAGGGGGAGAACACGCTCCATGTCCGTTTTCGCTCGCCGATCCAGGAGGTGATGCCGCGTCTCAAAGCCGCGCCAGCCAGACTGCCCGCTGCCAATGACCCTGTGGGCACCAGCCCTTACACGCGCAAGGCGCCCTACCACTACGGCTGGGATTGGGGGCCGCGCCTGGTCACCTGCGGCATTTGGCGGCCGGTGTACTTGGAGGGGTGGAACGGCGCGCGCATCGCGAGCCTGCAGCTTCTCCCGCACAAAGTGAGTAGCAAGGAGGCCGCGCTGAGCGCATGGGTGGAGGTGGAATCTACCGGAACAGCCGAAGCCACCCTCGTGCTCAAGAGCCGCGACGGCGGAGTCCCCACAATTCAGAAGAGCTTCAGGCTCGCACAAGGAGACAACGTCCTGCCTGTGGAGATGAAGATTGCCAAGCCTCGCCTCTGGTGGCCCAATGGTCTGGGCGAGCAGGCGTTGTATACCATCGAGGTGGAGCTGCTGCGCGACGCGCGCCTCATAGCCCGCAAGAGCTGCACCACCGGAATTCGTTCCCTTGAACTGCGGCAACTGCCTGACCAATGGGGCAAGAGCTTCACCTTCGTGGTCAACGGTGTGCCAGTGTTTGCCAAAGGTGGTAACTGGATCCCGGCGGACAATTTCCTCAACCGCGTGGAGGGGCAGCGCTACCGCCACTTGCTGACCTCCTGTCGGGATGTCGGCATGAACATGCTGCGCGTGTGGGGAGGCGGTGTGTACGAGGACGAGACCTTCTACCGGCTGTGCGACGAGCTCGGCCTCATGGTCTGGCAGGACTTCATGTTCTCCTGCAGCCAGTATCCCGGGGATGCCGCCTTTTTGGAAAACGTTCGGCAGGAGGCCATCTGCCAGGTGAAGAGGCTGCGGCATCACCCGTGCATCGTGCTCTGGTGCGGGAACAACGAGATGGAGTGGGGGTGGCATAGCTGGGGCTGGCGGGAGCAACTACCGGCAACAGCGTGGGCGGACTATGAGGCGATTTTCCACAAGCTGCTGCCGGAGGTCTGCCAGCAACACGATGCAAGCCGCCCCTATTGGCCGAGCTCTCCCAGCTCCAATCTTCAGGCGGAGCCGAACTCGCCGAACTTTGGCGACATGCACTACTGGGGAGTCTGGCACGCAGCGGCACCGTTCGAAGAGTACCAGAAGCAGGCCCCGCGCTTCATGAGCGAGTACGGCTTCCAGTCGTTTCCGGAGCTGAGAACGGTCGAGGCTTTCACCTTGCCCGAGGACCGCGACATCGCATCGCCGGTGATGATGGTCCACCAGAAGCATCCGCGCGGCAACCAGCTGATTCGCGAGTACCTGCTGCGCGACTACCCGCCGCCCAAGCACTTTTCCGCTTTTCTTTACGTGAGCCAGATCCTCCAAGCGGAGGGGATCAAGCGCGGCGCCGAGCATCTGCGGCGCCTCATGCCCAGGTGCATGGGTTCGCTCTACTGGCAGATTGACGACTGCTGGCCAGTCGCCTCTTGGTCCAGCATCGACTATTTCGGCCGCTGGAAGGCGTTGCACTACTATGCGCGACGTTTCTACGCCCAGCTGCTGGTCAGTCCAAGCGAGGAAGACGGCACCCTCAAGATCTACGTCGTCTCGGACAAGAAGCGCCAGTCGCGTGCTACGCTCGCAGTCAGGCTCATGGATGTTGCCGGAAAAGTTCTATTCTCTGATGCGCGCAAGGTTATTGCTCAACCGCAGAGCAGCAAGGTTGTCTGGCAAGCGCCGGTAAGCGAGCTGCTCAGTGGCCATGACCCGAAGGGAGTGTTTCTTCATTGTGCCCTTGTTGAAGGGGAGCAACCGGTCTCTTCGAACCTCCACTTCTTTGTTCCCCCTAAGGAGAGGAAGCTCCCCAGGCCGCAGCTTTCCTTGCGTTGCGAGGAAGGCGATCAGCACTTCATCGTCCTCGTCGGCTCAGATGTGCTGGCCCGGCACGTCTACCTGTCCACGGCAGAGGCCGATGGTTTTTTCAGCGACAACTTCTTTGACGTGCTGCCCGGTGAGACGGTGCGCGTGTCCTTTACTCCAAGAGGGCCCTTGGGATTGGAGGAGTTCAAGCAGCAGCTGCGCGCGGTGTCATTGGTAGATGCATTCGAGGCCGAATGATGGACGATGCGGGCGACAAACAGCTGCCACGGTGCGATTGGGCGGTGGGCGTGGATCCCCTGTATGTGCGCTATCACGACGAGGAATGGGGGGTGCCGGTCTACGACGACGGCCTGCTGTTCGAGTTCTTAGTGCTGGAAGGATTTCAAGCGGGGCTGAGCTGGGCGACCATTCTCAGGAAGCGGGAGCACTTGCGCATGGCCTTCGGCCGATTTGTCCCGGAGGTGGTGGCCAATTACTCTGAGGAGAAAGTGAGGGAGTTGCTGGCCGACCCTGGCATTGTCCGGAACCGAGCAAAGATAGAGGGGGCGATTCGCAATGCGCAAGCGTTCCTGAAGGTACGGCAAGAGTGGGGCAGCTTTGCCTCCTTTGTCTGGAGTTTTGTGGACCACCGGCCGGTGGTGAACTTTTGGCGGGAGATGCACCAAGTGCCTGCCAGCTCCCCGCAGGCCGCAGCTTTGAGCAAGGCCTTACGCGCCCGCGGGTTCACGTTTGTCGGCCCGACCATCTGCTATGCCTTTATGCAGGCGGTGGGCATGGTGAATGACCATCTTGTCTCCTGCTTTCGCCACCGGGAGCTTGCCCTTTTGGTGGGGGAGACGCATGAGCGAGCGAGGAGGAAGTCGTGCGCAGAACCGCGGTGATTGTGGCGTGGTGTATGTGTACTCTCTTGGCCTTGCAGTCTGCAAAGCCGGTGAGTGCGGCGCTCCCGCGAGTGCATGTGCGGGCGAACCAGGTGGGCTACCTGCCCGGGGACACCAAAATAGCCATCGCGTTCGCTGCTCAACCGCTGCACGGCGCGCGCTTCGAAGTGGTGGATGCCGCAACCGGGAGGCGGGCTTGGGGACCGCGGTCGGTAGGGCCCAATGCCGGCCGCTGGGGTCGCTTCGCCTACCACTATCGCCTGGACTTTAGCGGGGTGCGCGGGCCCGGACGTTTCAAGGTGCGCATCTGCGGCACCGGTTACGAATCGCTGCCGTTCACCATCAGCCAGCAGGCCTACGACGGCTACCACGAACTGGTCCTTGCCTACATGCGGCAACAGCGGTGTGGCTACAATCCTTTTTTGGACGAGGTCTGCCACCGCAAGGATGGCCGCACCGCATACGGCCCCATGCCAGGCGGCACCTTCATCGATGTGAGCGGCGGCTGGCATGATGCCGGTGACTACCTGCGTTACCTGCTGACCTCAGGCAATGCCGTCTGCCGCCTGCTCTTTTCCTACCGGCAGAACAAGGGCAAATTTGCGGATGAAGTCGATGCGCTTGGGCACGCGGGCGGCAACGGTGTTCCCGATGTGCTCGACGAGGCGCGCTGGGGGTTGGAGTGGATGCTCAAGATGCACCCTGCGCCGGAGCAGCTTTTTCACCAAGTGGCTGACGACCGCGACCACATCGGTTTCAAAATGCCGTACGCAGACTCGGCGGACTATGGCTGGGGTCCAGGCAGTTATCGGGTGGTCTACTATGCGACGGGCAAACCGCAGGGGTTGGGGAACTACCAAAACACCTCCACAGGAATTGCCAATCTGGGAGGGCGCTATGCTGCGGCCATGGCCATGGCGGCCGACATCTGGCGCAACGATTTGGGCGAGGAGTGGTTTGCCACCCGCTGCCTGCAGGCAGGCAAGGAGGTCTATGAGATGGGGCGGCGGCAACTAGGCTGCCAGGAAGGCACGCCCTGCCGCGCCCCTTACCGCTATCACGAGCGCACCTGGGCAGACGACATGGAATGGGGCGCCGCAGAATTATTCCGGGTCACCGGGCTGGAGCGCTACCTGGAGGAGGCGAGGAGCTACGCGCGCATCGCGAACACGGTCTCCTGGATGGGCGCCGACACCGCCCACCACTACGAGTTCTATCCCTTCATGAACCTCGGCCACTTTGCCCTGTGGCAAGTTGCTGACGGAGCCCTCCGCGACACATTGGCGAACTACTACCGCGAAGGCATCGAGGCGGTGTGGCGACGAGCAGAGGAGAACCCCTACCACGTTGGCATTCCGTTCATCTGGTGCTCGAACAACCTGGCCGCCGCCTTTGTGATGCAGTGCCTGCTGTATGAGCAAATGACCGGCGATTCGACTTACCGTCCTCTGATGACAGAGACCCGTGACTGGCTGTTGGGCCGCAATCCGTGGGGGGTCAGCCAATTTGTGGGCATCCCGCGCGAGGGCGGGCGCACCCCCCAGTACCCGCACAGCGCCATCGCCCTGCATTTGGGACGAGAGATTGTCGGCGCGCTCAACGACGGCCCGGTGTACGCCTCCATTTTCAACAGCCTCAAGGGGATTCGCCTGTCGCGCGAAGACCCGTACGAAGAGTTCCAGTCTGAGTTCGTGGTCTATCACGACGATACCTGGGACTATGCCACCAACGAGCCCACTCTGGACGGCACTGCCGAAGCCCACTACTTCTTGGCCTTTTTCGCCCCAAGCCGGCGGCGATAGGCACTGCTGCATGCACAAGGAGGACCCGTCGCTATGCTGCGCATGCTCTCGTGGAATGTGAATGGCTTGCGCGCCATCCTGGGCAAGGGTTTCTTGGATTGGCTGGCAAGGGAGCAGCCGGACGTCCTTTGTCTGCAGGAGACCAAAGTCGGCTTGCACCAGCTGCCCGAAGCGCTGAAGAGCCTGCAGGGCTACCATGCCTTTTGGGTTGCCGGGGAGAAGCCCGGGTACAGTGGGGTGGCCCTCCTCAGCAAGAAAGCACCACTGCGCGTCCAAGCCGGATTCGGAGTGGAGCGCTTCGACAAGGAGGGCCGCACGCAGGTGGCCGATTACGGCGACTTTGTCCTGTACAACGTGTACTTCCCCAACGGCAAAGCTTCTGCCGAGAGGCTGCGCTACAAGATGGACTTCTACGAGGCCTTTTTGGCCCACGTGCAGGACCTGTTGTCTGCGGGGAGGAAGGTTGTGGTGGGCGGGGACGTGAACACGGCGCACAAGGAGATAGACTTGGCGCGGCCCAAGGAGAACGAAAAGGTCTCCGGTTTTCTTCCCGAGGAGCGCGCCTGGGTCGATCGCTTCTTGGCCGCCGGCTTTGTGGACACCTTCCGCCTGTTCACCTCGGAGGGTGGTCACTATAGCTGGTGGGACTACAAGAGCCGGGCCCGGGAGCGGAACGTGGGCTGGCGCATCGACTATTTCTTTGTGAGTCGCAATCTCGTGGGCCAGGTCAGGTCGGCGTTTATTCTGCCGGAGGTGATGGGTTCGGACCATTGCCCCGTGGGCGTCGAACTTGTGGTGTAGGGCGTTTTTCGAAGGCGCTTTGCGCGCAGTCAAAGGACAGGTGATGGAACAGAAATGCATCTGTATCGAGGGGGTTCTGGCCCCGGTGCCGACCCCCTTCGACAGCGACGACAGGTTCCTCCCCAGTGCCCTCCGCGACAATCTTGCTTCGCTGGCCCCATTTCCCCTTCGTGGCGACGTTGTCTTGGGTTCAAACGGCGAGTTCGTGCTCCTCTCCGAGAAAGAAAAACTGCAGGTGGTGGAGCATGCCCGTGCCTGTGTGCCGCCAGATCGGCTCCTGATTGCCGGCACCGGATGCGAGAGCACCGCAGCTACAATTGCGCTCGCCAGGAAGGTTGCCCGACTGGGTGCAGACGCCGCCTTGGTGATTACACCCAGCTACTATCGCGGCCGGATGACCAGCGAGGCACTGACGCGCCACTTCTTGGCCGTGGCTGATGCGGCACCGATTCCCATCGTCCTGTACAACATGCCCGCTAACACAGGCGTCGACCTTGGGCCCGAGGCGGTGTTGACGGTCGCCGGGCACCCGAACGTCGTGGGCATCAAGGACTCGGGCGGCAACCTTGTGGCGATGGCTGAAGTGTGCCGGGCCGCGCCCCCTGGGTTTCACGTCTTGGCCGGCTCGGCTGGGTTCTTCCTTGCGGCCCTGAGCGTGGGTGCAGCAGGCGGCATCATGGCATTGGCCAATATCGCGCCTGCGGAGTGCTGCGCCCTCTGGGAAAAGTTCCGGCAGGGGGATATGGCCGCGGCAAAGGCGTTGCAATTGCGGCTGGTGCGCCTGAACACCGCTGTGACGCGCCTCTGGGGAGTGGCAGCCCTGAAGCGCGCCATGGACATGCTGGGCCTGTATGGCGGACCGGTGCGAGCGCCGCTCCTTCCGCTGAGCGACGAGCAAGCCGCCACGCTGAGTACCCTGCTGGAGGAGAGCGGCGTGCTTGCCGGGTGGCAGATGCAGAGACAGCAACCTCACCGCAACTTACGGAGGAGCTCATGAAAGGACGCACCCTCCTGATGATTCCCGGCCCCGTGGAATTCGAGCCAGAGGTCTTGGCTGCAATGGGGGCACCCACTACCAGCCATGTGGCGCAGGAGTTCATCGAAATCTTTACACGGGCGCTGGCCAAAATGCGCGAGGTGTGGCGCTGCCCCTCTGGCCAGCCCTTTGTTGTAGCGGGCTCGGGCACCCTGGCCATGGATATGGCGGCAGCCAACTTGGTTGAACCGGGCGACCGGGCGCTGGTGCTGTCGACCGGCTATTTCAGCGAACGGTTTGCCGACATCCTCCGCAGGTATGGAGCGGAGGTGACGGTAGTATCGGCCCCTTTGGGGGAGACCATCGACCCGGCCGATGTGGAAGGCGCGCTTGGCGCAGGCCGCTTCAAGCTGATGACCATCACCCACGTGGATACCTCAACCGGCGTGCGCGTGGACCCCGAGCCCTTTGCCGCCTTGGCGCTGGAGCACGGGGTGCTCACCGTAGTGGACGGCGTCTGCTCGCTGGCAGCCGAGGAGTTGCGCCAGGAGGAATGGGGCATCGATGTGGCTCTTACCGCCTCGCAAAAGGCCGTGGGCGTGCCACCGGGACTGGCCTTGCTTGTGGCCAGCGAGCGAGCGCTCCAGGCCTGGCGGAGCCGCAAGAGTCCCGTGGGCAACTACTACGCCGATTGGGGGAACTGGCTGCCGATTATGGAGGCGTACGAGGCGCGCAAGGGGAGCTATTTCGCTACGCCGGCCGTGAACCTGGTGGCCGCGCTCGAGGTGAGCCTGGGACACATTCTGGCCGAGGGGGTGGAGGCGCGCGTGGCTCGTCACCAGCAGCTTGGCAAAGCCTGCAGGGCAGCGATTGCCGCTCTGGGACTGCGCCAGGTCCCCACCGCCGAGGAACATGCAGCGGCCACTTTGACTGCCCCTTACCTTCCCGAAGGGGTCACAGGCCCGGAATTCTTGGCGCGTGTAAAGGCTGCAGGTGCGATCCTGGCCGGCGGCTTACACCCGGAGATCAAGAACAGCTACTTCCGCATCGGCCACATGGGCGCCACCACTTACGGCGACCTGCTGGCCACGATTGCGGCCATCGAGCAGGGCTTGCAGGCGTGCGGCTACGCGTTCACGCCAGGTGCCGGCCTGGCCGCAGCCCAGGGGGTCTTGCTGCAAGGGAGGAAGACCAGCTAAGAGGAAGGCATGGGAGGCGAAGGTCAGACATTGGACTTGCGCAAGCGAATCGTGGGTTGGGGGCGCACCGTGCCGCTGCTGGACGGGCGACAGGCGCGCTACGTGAACCTCGACAATGCGGCCACCACCCCGCCGCTGGTGGATGTAGTGGAGACCCTCAAGGAATTCCTGCCCTACTACGCCAGCGTCCATCGCGGCGCCGGGTTCAAGTCGCGGTGGAGCACCATGGCCTTTGAAGAGGCGCGGGAAATTGTCGCCAAATTTGTCGGGGCCAACCTGCGGCACGACACGGTCATCTTCGGCCTCAACGCCACCGGGGCCATTAACAAGCTCTCCTATCGCCTCTGTCTGCCCCGCGACTTTGTGGTCATCAGCACTCTGCTTGAGCACCACTCCAACGACCTGCCCTGGCGACGGCGCGCGCAGGTGGTACGCGTACGGGCCACCCCAGACGGACCTCTGGACGAAGAGGATTTTGACCGGCAACTCCAGAAGTACGCGGGACGAATTGGACTGGTGGCGGTCACCGGGGCCTCCAACGTGACCGGTTACCTGCCGCCCATTCATCGCCTGGCCCGCAAGGCACATGAGGCAGGAGCCGAGATCCTGGTGGATGCTGCCCAGCTTGCCCCCCATCGCCCCATCGACATGAAGCCGCCACACGATCCTGAGCACCTGGACTATGTGGTGATCTCGGCGCACAAGATGTACGCTCCCTTCGGCAGCGGCGCCCTCATCGGCCCCAAGGCGGCCTTTCTCTGTGGCGACCCAGAGTATTGTGGCGGCGGCGCCGTGCAGGCGGTCACCACCGAGCATGTCGACTGGGCCGATCCCCCGGACCGGGAGGAGGCCGGGACCCCCAATGTGGTGGGGGCAGTGGCGATGGCTGCCGCCGCCAAGGCACTCATGGAAATCGGCATGGAGCGGATCGCAGCCAGGGAGGAGAAGCTGGTGCACTATGCCCTGAGCAAGCTGCGCAAAGTCAAAGGGGTGATCCTCTACGGAGAGACCGACCCTGCCAAGGCGCACGAACGGGTGGGCGTGATCCCCTTCAACGTTGAGGGGGTGCATCACGCCTTGGTGGCGGCGGTCCTCGGCTACGAAGGCGGCATTGGGGTGCGCAACGGGTGCTTCTGTGCCCATCCCTACGTGGTGCACCTGCTCGGCTTGACGCGTGCTCAGGCCGAGGGGTGGCGGACGAAGGTCCTGGCCGGCGATCGCAGTGGCCTGCCAGGGATGGTGCGCGCCAGCTTCGGCTGCTACACCCGTGAGGAGGACATCGACCGCTGGGTGGAGATGCTCGAACGCATCGCGCGCAAGGACTTCGCCCGCTACGAACTCAATCCTGGCACCGGAGAGTTCTCGCCCACAGGCTACAGCGACCCCGAGCCCAAGCTGTTTGGCTCCCCCGCGAGGAGCTTTGGCAAGTGGCTGAGACTGTGGAGCAAGGGCTGAGAAAGGCTCGGGAGGGCAAGAGACTGGCGGCGACGGGCGCGGTCAAGCCCTGTGTTGCCTCAGCTGGGGAAGCGAGCACGCTCGGCTGCCAGAGCGTTGGACATCTCTTGCGATGCGCCAATCAAGATCGCCCGGAGCTACAGTTTTGTAGCAAGGGCGGACCATTGACGGAGGGTGGATGACGACACGGTCGGACAACCCCCGCCCAGGGAAGGGGGCAAGCGAACTCAAAGGACCCATGGCCTTCAAGCGGGGGGAGAAGGTTCTTTTTCACCGTTTGACTGAGGTGCTCGGGCTTGCCCACTGCGGCAATGCCCTCCAACTGCAGTGTGCCACACGCACCTTCCTCAATCGCACGGTATGGACGCATGAGACGCACATGCACCAGATGGCCGAGCAACTGGGGGCCGAGTCGCCGTCGGTCGCCGTGGAGATCACCTTCTGGTCGCCAGATGTGTTCCGCATCAGATTCGGCTGGGGGGCTTTGCCCGACCAGGAGCCGGACTTTCCGCCGCCAGAGGCGCGCATGCTGGTCGGCACGCCCCGCAGCGACTTTCAGCTTCGCGTGGGGGAGCACGAAGCCGGCTGGGATGTCGACAGCGGGGCAATCACCTTGCACATCGACAGGGCGCCCTTTCGCCTCTGGGCCACCGAGGCAAATGGCCGGCTCTTTTGGCAGCAACGCAAATCGGAGCTCTTCACCTCGGACATTTTCGACATGTCGCTTGCGGCACTGCCAGGCCGGCATGCCTGCTTCGACGCCTTTGTGCTCGACGGGCAAGACGAGGTGTATGGGCTGGGTGAGCGCTTCGACCATGTGGTGCGCAAAGGCAAGCAGGTCGATTTCTGGAACAAGGATGCCATCGGTACCAGCACGCCGCGGAGCTACATCAATGTGCCTTTCCTGCTCTGTACCCAGGGCTATGGGCTGTTCGTCAACTGCTCGGCACGCACCGAGTGGGAAATCGGCACGATGGAGGCTTTCACCTTAGGCTTCGGTGTGGAGGAGGAATGGCTGGACTATTTTGTGATTCACGGCCCGGCTCCGGCAGAGATTTTGCGCCGCTATTGCGAGCTGACGGGCTTTGCGCCTACCCCGCCGGTGTGGAGCTTTGGTTTGTGGATGAGCCGCAACAGCTACATTTCCTGGCATGTGGTACACGAGGTGGCCCAGGGCATGCGCCAGCGGCATATCCCGGCCGACGTGCTCCATTTGGATTCGTACTGGTTCGAGGAGGATTTTAACTGCGACCTGCGCTTTTCGCCTACCCGTTTTCCGGAGCCGGCCAAGCACATGGCGGAGCTCCGCAAGCAAGGCTATCGCCTCAGCCTTTGGCAGTACAACTTTGTGCCGCCCCGTGCCAACAACCCGAACTACTTGGAAGGAGTGAAACGCGGCTACTTTGCCAAGGACCGCAAGGGGGATGTGTTCCGGCACCCTGCGCGCTTGGAGGGGATGTGGCTCGACGACGCGATAATCGATTTTTCCAACCCGAAGGCGGCGGCCTGGTACACCGAGCAGATCAAGGGGCTGTTGCGCATGGGGGCGGCCACCATCAAGGTGGACTTTGGCGAAGGGATTCCTGAGGAGGCGGTCTATGCGCGCATCGCCGGTCATCGTTTTCACAACCTCTATTCGCTGGTGTATGCGGCTGCCATTGCCAATGCCGTGCACGAGGTGACCGGCGAATGGATCATCTGGGCACGGAGCGGCACAGCCGGCAGCCAACGCTATCCTGTCCACTGGGGAGGCGACAGCCAGTGCAGCTTCTTTGGGCTTGCGGGCACCGTGCGGGCAGCGCTGAGCATGGGTTTGTCGGGCTTTCCGTTCTTTTCGCACGACATCGGCGGCTTCATCGGGCGGCCAAGTCCGGAGCTGTACGTGCGCTGGGCGCAGTTCGGCCTCTTCTCCAGCCACGCGCGCTGCCATGGGGCAGGCAACGATAACCCGCGCGAACCGTGGACCTTCGGCCAAGAAGCTGAGGAGATATTCCGCCGGTACGCGCGGCTCCGCTACCGTCTGCTGCCGTACATTTACGACCAGGCGCGCAAGTGTGCTGCCACCGGCAAGCCGATGGTGCGGGCCCTTCTTATTGAGTACCCGGGAGATTGCAACGTCTGGCACATCGAGGACCAGTACCTGTTCGGCGATGCATTTCTCATCGCGCCCATCCTGCAGCCGCTTGCCGAGTGCAGCACGCGCACGCTCTATTTGCCCGCCGGCCTCTGGTGGGATTATTGGACCAAGAAGCGGATACGCTCTCGGGGTGAGTGGGTCACCCGGCCTGTGGACCTGCGCACCATGCCCATCTACGTCAAAGGCGGCAGCATCGTCCCCTATGGCGAGGAGCGCGAGTGCACGGACAACAGGGTGGGGCCAGTGGTGGAGGTGGAAGTCTACGGTGGCGCGGACGGCCGACTGGACTATGACGACGGCGAGAAGCAGGGAACGATACGATTCAGCCAGGGGCGCGTGCAGCTGAGCGGTCTCCGCCCCAGGCCGCGGGTGGTTATCTATGGCCAAAAGTGACTACCAGGATGAGCACGTGCCTCTGCGAGTCGCGGTCGCGGAGGCAAGCCAGCGGATCCGCCCTTTAGTCCGGGTGACGCCTTTGGAATATTCGGCGGCCCTCAGCGAACAGGTAGGCTGTCGTGTCTTCCTCAAGATGGAAAACGTGCAGGTGACCGCCTCATTCAAGGCGCGCGGGGCGGTGAACAAGCTGCTTTGCCTGCGGCAGGAGGAGAGGGAGGCCGGCATAATCACTGCCTCAACGGGCAATCATGCGCTGGCGGTGGCTTACGCCGCCGAGAAGCTTAGGCTGCACGGGACGCTTTTCCTGACGGAGAATGCCTCCCCGCAAAAAGTGGCCGCGCTGCGGCGCTCAAGCTTGAAGTTGCGTTTCTTTGGCCACGATTGCGCAGTCACCGAGCAGGAGGCGCGGCGCACGGCAAGGCGGACCGGTGCGGTCTACATCTCGCCCTACAACGACCTGGACGTGGTGGTCGGGCAGGGCACTATTGCGGTTGAGCTCGAAGGAGAGCTTGGGCGCATCGACTACCTGTTTGCGGCAGTGGGAGGCGGAGGCCTCATTGCCGGCTGCGCAGGCTACCTGAAAGGGGGTGGCCAAGAGACGCGGACGGTGGGCTGTTTGCCCGCCAATTCTCCCACCATGTACGAATCCATCAAGGCGGGGCGGATCGTCGAGGCCACGGTGCGGCCGACCCTGTCGGACGGCACTGCCGGGGGAATTGAACCCGGTGCCATCACTTTCCCGTTGTGCCAGAAGCTGGTGGACGACTGGGTGCTGGTAACCGAGGAGGAGATTCGAGCCGCCTTGCGGCAGGTTTTCGAGGAGCACAGGCTGGTCATCGAAGGGGCCGCGGGTGTCGCGGTTGCAGGCGCGTGCAAGTTTCTGCGCCAGACGCGGCCGGACAGGCACGCCAATGCCGCAGTCATCCTTTGCGGCGGCAACATTGCCATCGACCGCTTCAAGGAGGTGGTGTGTCCATGAGCTGGCGCAAAGTGCTGATGGCAGCCTTGCTTCTGGGCTCCTGCCAGTGGGTCGCCAGTCAGGACTCTTTTCAGTTCGCCTGGTTGAGCGACCTGCACGTGGGCGGGGGTACGGGTGCCGAGGACCTGAGGGCCGTGGTGCAGGATGTGAACCGCCGCGGCACTTGCCGCTTTGTAGTCATCTCCGGCGACATCACCGAAATGGGCGCCACCGCAGAGCTCGTGCAGGCCAAGCAGATTCTGGACAGCCTGCAAGTTGACTACTACATCATCCCTGGCAACCATGACACCAAGTGGTCGGAGTCGGGGTGCACGGCCTTCCCCTTGCTCTGGGGGAAGGAGAATTTTTGCTTTGCCTACGGCGGCTATCAGTTTGTCGGCCTGCACCAGGGGCCGATCATGCGCATGGGGGATGGCCACTTGAGCCCGGAGACGCGGCGCTGGCTGGATTCCGTACTGGTGGCGTTGCCGCCGCGTAGGCCGCTCATCGTGGTCACCCACTATCCCCTGGATGACTCCGTCGACAACTGGTTTGAGCTCCTCGACCGGCTCAAGAGGCATAACCCCCAAGTCATTCTCTGCGGCCACGGCCATGGCAACCAGGCTCTGGACTTTGAAGGTATTCCTGGTGTCATGGGGCGCGCGACGCTGCGCGGCAAAGACGGTGCTGGCTGCACGGTCGTCACTGTGGGGCCGGATGGTCTGCGCTTCGCCGAGGCAGTGGTGGGCAAAGATGAGCTGTCGCAGTGGCACGCAGTCCCCGTCACGGGGCGGGTGCGTCCGCACAGGCAGGAGACCCATGCGCGTCCGGACTTTAGTGTCAACGCCGCCTCCCAGGTGCGCACTTCCTGGCATTGGGAGGCTGGGTGGACCATCGCCGCACCGCCGGTTGTGGGTGAGGAGGTCGTGGTGGTCGGCGACGGCAGCGGGCGCATCAACTGCCTGGAACTGGAAAGCGGCCAGGTGCGCTGGCAATACCAGACCGCAGGGCCCGTCTACGGCCGGGCGGACATCGCCGAGGGGCTGGTGGTCTGCGGCTCCGCGGATAGCAATGTGTACTGCCTTGGCGTGGAGGACGGCCGCTTGCGCTGGAAGCTGCACGTGGGGGCACCGGTGGTGGCGGCGGTTCGCGCCGCAGGCGGCACAGCCTATGTCGGTGACGGGCATGGGGTGATGCACGCAATTGAGCTGCACTCTGGCGCCCTGCGCTGGCAGCACCGGGAGGCACAGGGCTTCATCGAGACGCTTCCCCTGCTCTATCGCGGCATGGTCATCTTCGGGGCGTGGGACGGCCATCTCTTTGCAGTGCGAGGCGAAGAGGGCGCCGAGGCCTGGCGATGGCGCGGTGGCCGGGAGGGCCGCCTCTACTCGCCAGCCGCCTGTTGGCCTGTAGCTGCCAAAGGGAAGGTGTTCATCGTCGCGCCGGATCGCCACATGACCGCCTTGGATGTGTGCACCGGACAAGTGGTCTGGCGAACGGCAAGATACCAGGTGCGCGAAGCAATCGGCTTGTCCGAGGACAGCTCCCGGGTGTACGTGCGCTGCATGACCGACACCTTGGTGGCCATGACCAGCGCCGCGCAGTCCCCGCAGGCAGTCTGGAGCTGTGCCTGCGGTTACGGGTACGACATCGACCCCTCCATGCCGGTGGAAAAAGAGGGGTTGGTCTTTTTTGGCACCAAGAACGGGTATGTGTACGCGGTGGAGGCCTCCGGGCAGGTGCGCTGGAGGTATCGGTTCGGCGTGGCGCTGGTCAATACCGTGGCGCCGGCTGGCGGAGGTCGCTTGGTGGTCAGCGATGCGGACGGCAAGGTGGGCATGCTCACCTGGTAGGTGGCGCTGTGGAGCACAATCGGGCAAGGTCGCAGAGCGAGAATTGGAGACTATCCCGAAGAAGCTGGTAGCTGTGGAACAGGACGAGGGTACGGTGCGATGACGAATGCGGCAAAGACGGTAGGCATCTTTCACCCTTCGCGGGCACTCTATCGGTTCACGATTTTGGTGTTTGTGGCCTCGCTGTCATTTGGCAGCTACTTTGCCTATGACATCGTTGGGGCCATTGCCCCTTCGCTGGTGGAAGACCTGGGTGCAGCACGAGGAACAGTCGGCACCATGTACACGATGTACAGCATTGCCGCGGTGCTGGCCGTGCTCGTCGGTGGTATGCTGGTGGATCGGCTGGGGACGCGCAGGGCGAGCATCATGTTCTCCACGTTGGTCTTTCTCGGCGCGGCTATCGTGTGGCAGGCGCGCAGTCTGCCCCTTGTCTTTCTGGGGCGCTTCGTGTTCGGCGCCGGCTCCGAGCCGCTCATCGTGGCTCAGAGTGCCATTTTGGCACGCTGGTTCAAGAACAAAGAGCTCGCCCTGTCCTTCGGCATCACGCTCACGGTGAGCCGATTGGGCACCCTGTTTGCTTTCAACACCGGCGAGCTGATCACCGGCTACTTTGGCAGCTACCGCTATGCCTTGCTGGTGGCGGTCATCGCCTGTGGCGTGTCGCTGCTGGGCAACCTCTTCTACGTGGTCATGGACAAGAGGGGCGAGCGCATCTTGCGGCTGAAGGACGAAGGCGCGGGCGAGCGCATTGTGCTCAGCGACATCAAGGAGTTTGGGCCTTCCTTCTGGTACGTGACGCTCCTCTGCGTCACCTTCTACTCGGCCATCTTCCCGTTCACGGCCCTCTCCACGGATTTTTTCGTGGATAAATGGGGGATTGCGCGCTATGCCGAAGCCGGCGGTGGTTTTCTCCACCAGGTCTTCAACAACTTTCTGCACATGTTCAGCACCGCCGGTGGCATTTCCTCCATCATCATCTTCGCCTCCATGGTTCTTGCGCCCTTTGCCGGGCAGTTGGTGGACAAGGTGGGCAGACGAGCCACTCTGATGATCATCGGCTCGCTGCTCATGATCCCTGCCCATCTCCTTATGGGCCTGACGCATATCTATCCTGCCTACCCCATGATTGCCCTGGGCGCGGCGTTTGTCCTTGTGCCGGCGGCCATGTGGCCATCGGTGCCGCTCATTGTGCGCCAGGAGCGCGTCGGCACGGCCTTTGGTCTGATGACGGCCATCCAGAACATTGGCCTTGCGCTCTTTCCGCTGCTCAACGGCCTGCTCCGCGACCTGACCAAGACCTACACCGCCAGCCTTCTCATGTTCGCAAGCTTAGGTGGTGTCGGATTGCTCTTTGCCATCCTGCTCAAAAAGGCGGATGCCCGCGAAGGGGCTGGCTTGGAGCGCTCGCGACGGTGAGCACGCAAGGTCCTTGCGAGCTGGATCAGGCAAATGAGTGAGGCAACAAAGACAGTGGTTGTCGTGGGGGCAAGCCCAAAGCGCGAGCGCTACTCGAATCGTGCGGTGCGCCTGCTGCTCGAGCATGGCTATCGCGTTGTTCCGGTCCATCCGGTGCAGCGCGAGATCGAAGGGCTGCGCGCGGTAGCCGACCTTACGCAGGTCGAGCCGCCAGTGCACACGGTGACCATGTACGTGGCATGCGAAAAGAGTCGCCAGTCGGGCCCGGCCATCATCGCCCTGCAGCCGGCGCGGGTCATCTTCAACCCTGGTGCCGAATGCCCAGAGCTGGAGCAGGAGTTAGCCGACCACGGCATTTTGTGTGTCCGCGCCTGCACTCTGCTGTTGTTGCGCTGCGGGGAGTTTTGAGCGAAGACGGGGGAGTGCCCTCGGGCACCGCGAATCGAGCGAACGCGGAATTGAGCCCTCCAACGCATTTGGTCGTGTCTCCGGCCGAGGGTACCACGGGTTCTTGGTAAGTGAAGGCGGGCGACAAGCTGTGCGTCGCTCGGCAAAAAGTTCCCCTCTTTTCTCCCGGCAGGACGAAGAGTCCGAGCACGCAGAAGAAATTGCTGGACATTCGTCCTGGAAGTGCGTATATTGCCGCAAAATGGCGGCGACAAACTCCCTGGGCTCTGCTGAGGAAGTTGCTGCGGTGGCAACCGGGTGACGGAGGTACCCATGAGCGTGCTCGGCAACATCCTGTGGATCGTGCTCGGTGGTTTCTTGTTGTTCCTCTGGTATCTGCTTGGGGGAATAGTCCTCTGCCTGACCATCATCGGTATTCCCTTTGGGGTTCAATGTTTCAAATTATCGCCCCTGGCGCTGTTGCCTTTTGGCAGGCGGGTGGTGAGCACTGAGCGGTCCACCGGCTGCCTGGCCACCATCATGAACGTCATCTGGCTGCTTGTGGCAGGGCTGGAAATAGCCCTTCTGCACTTGCTCCTGGCAGCCCTTTTTGCCATCACCATAGTCGGCCTGCCATTTGCAAAACAGCACCTGAAATTAGTGAACCTTGCGCTGGTGCCTTTTGGGAGACGCATCGAGTAGGAGGGAGAGGACAATGCGACACCATCCTTGGTCAAGACGACACCGGATTCTTGTTGCGTTCCTTGCTTTGCTGGCAGTGCCTGCACTGGGTGACGGGCGCAAGCCGCTGCGCTTTCCAGACCTTCCTGGCTATGTGACCCTGGTGTGCGATTTTCACCTGCACACGGTGTTCTCCGATGGCACGGTGTGGCCGACGGCGCGGGTGGAAGAGGCGTGGCGGCAGGGGTTGGACGCCATCGCCCTCACCGAGCACCTCGAAGGTCGCCATCACCGGGCGGAGGTCACGGGCAGCAGCAACACTTCCTTCGACAAGGCCAAGGCGCGGGCACAGGAGCTGGGACTGATCTTGATCAGAGGAGGGGAGATCAGCCGCTCAATGCCTCCTGGCCATTTCAATGCTATTTTTCTCAGCGACGCGGATGCGCTGGCGGTGGACGACTGGCGTCAGGCGATCAAGGCGGCAATTGACCAGGGCGCCTTTGTCTTCTGGAATCACCCCGGATGGCGGCAGCCGGGCACCATCCCTGTCTGGTACGACGAGCACACCGAGCTCTTGCAGAAGGGATGGCTGCATGGCATCGAAGTGGTCAATTCGCACGAGTACTATCCGGACGTGCAGACCTGGTGCGCCGAGAAGAACCTCACCCTGTTGGGCAACTCGGACGCCCACGACCCCGTGGCGATGGAATACGACCTCGCCGCCGGTGAACACCGGCCGCTGACCTTGGTCTTCGCCCGGCAACGAAGTGCCGAGGCCATCAAGGAGGCGCTGCGCGCCCGGCGCACGGTCGTCTACTGGGAAAGCCTCCTCATCGGCGAGGGCAAGTTCTTGCAGGCCCTCTTTGAACAAGGCGTGTCAGCGGTGAACCAGGGTCTGGAGGTGGTCGCTGGCCGGTCGGCGGAACTGCAGGTGCACAACAGCCTGCCCGTGGCTCTTGAACTGACTGCCGAGGGCGAGGGCGACTACCTGATGCCGCCGGAGAAGGTCACACTGCCTGCAGAGAGGATTAGTCTGGTGCGCTTGCGTGCTGCCCAGACCGCACGCAAGGGAAGCGGAAGGGTTCTTCTGCACTTCCGCGTTGAGAACATGCGCGAGGGGCCTGGGCAGGGACTCCGCGTTTCGCTGCCTGTCAAGGTGAACGTGCCTGAGGCTGGGCAACCCTGAGGCAACTGGGCGCAGAGGGTGTATGGAGGCAACCGTCTACATCCTTGAGGACGATCCTGACATCGCCGAAATCCTGCGGCACAATCTTGCGCAGGAGTGGTTTGATGTCGAGGTGTTTGCCAACGGCGATGACGGCCTGGCGGCCATCGAGGAGCGGCCGCCCGACCTGGTTTTGCTGGACCTGATGCTACCCGGCCGCAGCGGCTGGGAGATTGCGCGCTACCTGCGCCGCGGTGAAGAGACCGCGACGCTGCCGATCATCATGATCACCGCGCGCTCGGAAGAGGCGGACATCCTGCAGGGCCTTGAGCAGGGCGCCGATGACTACATCACCAAGCCGTTTCGGCCGCGCGAGGTGGTGGCGCGCGTTAAGGCGGTGTTGCGCCGCCATCGCCAGGGCGAAGATGAGCTATTCATGTGGCAGGGCCTCGAGGTGAACTTCTCCCGCCACCGCGTTACTGGTGCAGGCAAGGAGATCGTGCTCACGGCAAAGGAGTTCCTCCTGCTCCGGGCGCTGATCGCGGCAAAAGGTCGGGTGCTGTCGCGACAGCAGCTGTTGGATCAGGTTTGGGGGTACGACTACTACGGCGGCCAGCGCACTGTGGACGTGCACATCAGGCGCTTGCGCGAAAAGCTCGGCCCCTGGGCCAAGCTCGTGGTCACCGTCAAGGGATTCGGCTATCGAGCCGACATAGAGGAGTAGCAGGCCATGTTCAGGTCGCTGCGTGGCAAGTTTACCTTGACCATCGCGCTGGTTGCCCTGTGCGGGTTTGTGGTCTTCGATCTCGTCCTCTACCGCACTATCCGCAACTACTGGCACGAGCAGACGATAGGCGACCTGGACAGGAGTGCGCAACTGGCACTCGCCCTGCTCGAGCAAGCCAGCGCAGCGGGCATGGACCAAAGCGACGACCTCTGGGCGCTGACCTATCGCCTCCGCGACGCAGTGGGAGCACGAATCACGCTCATCGATGCCAGCGGTGCTGTGCTCACCGACTCGGACGTGGGGCCTGCCGGTGTGGGGCACATGGACAACCATCTGCAGCGCCCCGAGGTACAACAGGCGGCCCAAAGCGGCTTTGGGCGCAGCCACCGGCGCAGCCCCACCATGGGGCGGACCATCTACTACTCTGCAGCTAAGGTGGATGTACCCTCTGCGCCGGTCCGCTTCGTGCGTTTAGCTCATTATGCCGAGCACGTGGACGCAGCCCTGCACGACATCGTTCTCCTCATGGTCGGGGCGAATTGTGTCGGCCTGCTTGTCATCATTGGTTTGGCAACACTTCTCAGCGCCGTGGTCACCCGCCCAGTGCGGGAGATGGTTTCGGCCTGCCACAGACTGGCCATCGGGGCGGAAGTCCGTTTTCCCATCCACCGCCAGGATGAGGTGGGCGAATTGGCCCTGGTGCTCCATCATCTAACAGGCCAGTTGCACCAGCGCGCCAAGCAGGCAGAGGAGGCACAGGCAGAGCTCCAGCACCTCCTCGACCTCCTGGACTGCGGTATTCTCGTCGTGGATGCCCACCGCCACGTTCTGCAGGCAAATCGCGCGGTATTCCGCATTTTTGGCGGGGAGCCTCTGGCAGCAAGGGGACAGGACCTCGTGGAACTGGTACGCTCGTCAGAGCTGGTGGCGGCGGTTGATCGCGTCCTGGCAACAGGGGTGCGGGAAAGCGGCGAGTTGGAGGCCTTTACGCAGGAACGTAAGCTCTCGATCGGCTACAGCATTGCCGCGCTTGGCTTCGAACAGGGATCTCCCCTTGGTGCCTTGGTCCAATTGTACGACATTTCTGAGCGGAAGCGGCTGGAGACCATTAGGCGCGATTTTGTCGCCAACGCCTCCCATGAGCTCAAGACCCCACTGACCGCCATCGTCGGCTACACGGAGACCCTGCTGGCCGATGGGGGAAAGATGCCGGCAGAGCAGTGGTTGCGTTATCTGCGGCGCATCCGCGAACAGGCGCAGCGGCTCGAATTCCTCACCTCCGACCTCCTGACGCTGGCCGAGAGCGAAGAAAAGGGGGCGCTCAAGCTCGTGCCCCAACCGGTGCAGAAGCTCCTCCGGACCGTGGCCAAAGAGTTCGCGGGCAGGGCAACCGAGAAAGGGGTTACGCTGACGGTGAAGGCCGCCCCAGGACTGAAGGCGTTGGTCGACCCAGATGCCATGCACATCGTCCTCGCCAACCTGGTGGATAACGCTCTCAAGTACACTGGGGCGGGTGGGTCAGTGACCCTGCGCGGCCACAGCGATGCGTCGGGCCAACTAGTCGTAGAGGTGTCTGATACCGGCATGGGCATCGACCCCAAGTACCACGAGCGCATTTTTGAGCGCTTCTACCGGGTAGACAAGACGCGTTCCCGCGCCATGGGGGGCACAGGTTTGGGGCTGGCCATTGTCAAACACCTCGTCGAAAAGCACGGCAGTACCATCCACGTGGAGAGCGAGCTCGGTAAGGGCAGTCGCTTCTGGTTCACCCTTCCCGCCGCCTGAAAGCCCTTTTCCCACCTGCTCCAGGCCTTCCCCAGAAAACCCCCTCTCCGTGTCGATTTAACACCATCTCAATGTGCGCGTAATCTCCGCGTAACATGCCGTTTCTAAATTTGCCCTCGAAAAATGAGTGGTGGAGCCCTTGGCGTCGGCAGCTCGGCAGCACCAGACGCAGGGAGCAACGAGAAGCAAAGGAGGAAGCGGCCATGAAAAACTGTTGAACATCGTCCCAAGGACAAAAGTACTCGTACCCACCGTGTGGGCAACCGAACTGAACAGTGAGGAGGAAAAGCAATGAGGTTCAAGGCAATGGCGGTAGTAGTAGCGTTGGGGCTGTGCGTGGCTGGCATAGCGCATGCCCAAACCACCTCAAAGGTCGACGGGGTCATTTTCGGCGACTACTACTACAACCTGTCCAACCATTCTCCGGCTGAGCAAGACCGCAACGCATTTACCTTCCGGCGCATCTACTTCACCTTCGAGAATAACATCACCGAGGCGATCAAAGTGCGCTTCCGGCTAGAGTCAGAGAGCGAGAAATACGGCGAGAGCAAGGAGATCAACCCCTTCGTCAAACACGCTTTCCTGCAGTGGTCAGGCCTTCTGCCTCGCCAGGACTTTTACGTGGGCATGATCGAAACCAATGCCTTCAAGAACAGCGAGGAGCTTTGGGGCTACCGCTCCATCGAGAAGACGATCATGGACCTGAACAAGATCTCTTCCTCGGCGGACATGGGTATGGCCATCAAGGGCGATCTCTTGGGGAGCACTGTCCACCATTGGCTGGCGGTGTTCAACGGCACCGGTTACGGCTCCTCGGAGATTGACCGTTTCAAGAAGGTGGGATATGCCTTGTGGCTGACGCCGCTGCGTGGGCTCGTTATCGAGGGGTATGCCGACTTTGAGAATCTGGCCAAACGTGAGCCGCAGACGGTCGCGGAGCTGAGTTCCGCAAAGGACTATCGGTTGGCCAGCAGCTACCATACCCTTAAGGCATTCGTGGGGTATGACCACCGCAGGTTCTCCCTTGGGGCGGAGGTCTTTCACCGGACCAACAAGGAATCAGGCATCAGCGACGTCATCATCGAGGCGAACGCGGTGAAAACCTTTGCGCCGGCAGATGTGCAGCGATTCGGGTATTCGGTGTTCGCCTCCGTCATCACCCCGGTCCCGAAACTCAAGGCCTTTGCGCGCTACGACTTTTTCGACCCCAACACCAAGGCTGACGTGTTTACTTCTTTCAAGAACGGGGTTCTCATCGGCGGAGAGAAAAACGAGGAAAAGACCATCTTTGCCGGTCTGGATTACATCCCCGTGGCCGGTATTCACGTCATGCCGAATGTGATTGTCAAGAAGTACGCGGCGCCAAAGGTCGACAGCGATGTCACTGCTCGATTGACCGTATCGTACAACTACAGCTCCGGCAAGATAGTTGTCGAGTAGCTCCAACCAACCGAAGGGAGGTTTCGAGATGAGAAGAATCATGGCAATCGTGCTCGCAGGGGTGTTTGTCCCCACCTTGCTCTTTTCGCAAGAGCTGTTGCAGATTAGGGGCTCCGACACCATGGTCAACCTGGTGCAGCGGTTGGCCGAGGTGTACATGGAAAAGAACCCGCAGGTGGCGTGTGCGGTGTCCGGGGGTGGATCGGGTGTGGGCATCGCTGCACTCATTGCCAATCGCGTGCACATCGCCAACGCGTCGCGGGAGATGAAGGAGAAGGAATACGCTGCTGCTAAGGAAAACGGGGTCATCCCGGTGGAGATTGCCATCGCCATCGATGCCCTTTCGATCGCGGTCAACAGCAGCAACCCCATCACCAAGCTCACCAAGGAGCAGATTGGCGCCATCTTCCGCGGCGAGATTACCAACTGGAGCGAGGTAGGCGGGCCGAATCTGCCGATCTCCCTGTACGGGCGCCAGCCGAACTCGGGCACCTACGTCTTCTTCCAGGAGTTCGTCTTGGGCAACAAGAACTACTCGCCCAGGATGAAGCAGATGAACGGCAACGCGCAGATCGTCGAAGCCCTGCGCACCGACAGGGGCGGCATTGGCTATGTAGGTGTCGGCTACGTGCGTGATGAACATGGGCAAGTCATACCGGGCCTGAAAGTGGTCGATGTCGCCAAGGAGGCAAAGTCGCCAGGGGTGTCGCCGCTGGTCACCGAGAACATCACCAGTGGGCGTTATCCCATAGCGCGAGCCCTCTACCAGTACAGCAAGGGTACCCCAAAGGGCGCGGTCAGGAGTTTCATCGCCTTCGAGCTCGGACCGGAGGGGCAGAAGATTGTGGAAGAGATGGGCTTCTACCCGGTTTCCGGAAAGTACCTGGAGGCGAACAAGAAGCTCGGTTTCTAACGGCTGGGCCAGAGGCCCTGGGCAGGCTCCTCCAGGAGAAGGCGCCTCCGGAAAGAAATTCTGCCGGAGGCGCCTTTTCTGTAACATGGATGTAATATGGGCACGCTATATTTGCCCGGTTGCAAAGAGCAAGAACCGGACTTGGGCAGGACTTGGTTTGAGGAGGGCATTTGTCAAGACAGCCAAGGAATAACCTACGCAGGCGTTTTTCTTCGTGGCGCGACCTGAAGGAGAACGCGCTGCGGTTCTTCTTCGCCGCAAACGGGGTGTTGGCCATCGTCATCCTCCTTGGCATCTTCTCCCTTCTGTTCACCGAAAGCTTGCCGGCACTCAAGGAGCTTGGGGTGGGTGAGTTTCTCTTCCACTTGTGCTGGGATCCCACCTCGCCGGAACGGGCTTCCTATGGGATACTGGCCATGGTGCTCAGCACGTTCATGGTGAGCTTCGGGGCTTTGGCCATCGCCGTGCCGGTGGGGGTGGCCTGTGCCGCCTTCCTTGCCGATGTGGCACCGCCGCAGGTGCGGGAGTTTCTCAAGCCCGTCGTGGAAATCCTTGCCAGCATCCCGTCGGTGGTAGTTGGCTTCCTCGGCGTGGTGCTTGTCGGTCCTTTCATAGCGCGGCTCTTTCACATGCCCAGCGGCCTGTGTGCTTTGAACGGCGCCCTCTTGTTGGCGGTCATGGCCCTGCCGACCATCGTCAGCATCTGCGAAGACGCCATCGTCTCAGTACCCCAGGAGTTCAAGAGCGCCTCCTTGGCGCTTGGCGCCACCAAGTGGCAGACGCTGGTGCACGTGACGCTTCCCTCTGCCTCCTCTGGCATCATTGCGGCGGTGATGCTGGGCATGGGACGAGCCATTGGCGAGACCATGACCGTGCTCATGGCCACGGGCAACGCGGCAGCCGTGCCCAGAAGCTTTCTCGACCCGGTGCGCACGATGACGGCAACCATTGCCATCGAGATGGGTGAAACGGTGCAGGGGAGCCTGCACTATCAGTCGCTGTTTGTCATCGGGCTGCTGCTCTTCTGCATGACCTTTGCCGTCAACGTGGTTTCGGACCTCGTTTTGGAACGCTTCCAGCGGGTGCGGCGATGAGAAAGTGGTGGAGGAAGCTCAGCGAAGCCTTAGGTTTTGCGCTCCTTGGGTTGGCTGCGCTGCTTGTCGTGGCGGTGCTGGTCCTCATCATGTACGACATCGTGGCCAAGGGCGGCAAGGCGGTCACCTGGGAGTTCATCACCCAGAAGCCGACGAAAGGGATGACCGCCGGAGGCATCTGGCCGGCCATTGTCGGCACGTTCTGGGTGAGTTTGGTCACCGTGACCGTCTCCGTGCCCCTGGGCATGTGCGCAGCCATCTATCTGAACGAGTACGCCCGGCAAGGGCGGCTTGTCCGACTCATCCGGGTGGCCATTCGCAATCTTTCCGGCGTGCCGTCGATCGTGTATGGACTTTTCGGCCTCGGTTTGTTCGTACTTACGCTCAATCTTGGGCTGTCGGTCCTTGCGGCAGGATTCACCCTGGGGCTGCTCACCTTGCCCTGGACTATCACCGCCAGCGAAGAGGCACTCAAGACCGTGGCCTTCTCCTACCGCGAGGGGGCCCTTGCCCTGGGTGCCACCAAATGGCAGACCATCCGCACCAACGTCCTGCCTTACGCAGTGCCGGGGATGCTCACCGGTACCATTCTGGGACTGGCGCGGGCAGCTGGCGAGACGGCCCCCATCCTTTTCACCGGAGCGGCATTCTTCTGGCCCTTTCTCGCACCCTTCCCCAAGGTCTTGACCACGCAGTTCATGGCCCTGCCCTACCACTTGTTCATCATGTCCACCCAGCACCACGAGATTGGCAAAGTGCGGCCCCTGGCCTACGGCACGGCCCTGGTGCTGGTCATGCTCATCTTCCTCCTGAATCTCGGGGCGGTGCTCATTCGCTACCGGTTCCGCAGGAAATTCCGCCGCGCATAGAAAGGTCAAGGACAAGGCGCAGAGATGGAAAATACGAAGATCCAAACTAAGAAGTTTAGCTTCTACTATGGGAGCGTGAGGGCCCTGTGCGACGTCACCATGGACATCGCGGCGAACAAGGTCACTGCCCTTATCGGCCCGTCCGGATGCGGCAAATCCACCTTCTTGCGCTCCCTGAACCGCATGAATGACATCATTCCTGGGACGCGCGTGGAGGGCACCATTCTCCTTGACGGCGTCGACATCTATGACCGGGGCGTGGATGTGGTGGAACTACGGCGTAAGGTGGGGATGGTGTTTCAAAAGTCCAACCCTTTTCCCAAGTCGATTTTCGACAATGTGGCCTATGGGTTGCGCATTCACGGCGTGCGCGACCCGGCAGTGTTAGCGCAGCGGGTGGAGGAAAGCCTCCGGGACGCTGCCTTGTGGGACGAGGTGAAGGACCGTCTGAACAAATCGGCTATGGACCTTTCCGGTGGGCAACAGCAACGGCTGTGCATCGCGCGGGCCTTGGCCGTGCGGCCGGAAGTGATTTTGATGGACGAACCGGCCTCGGCGCTCGACCCCATCGCCACGCAGAAGATCGAGGAGCTCATCTTTCAGCTCAAGCAACACTACACCATCGTCATCGTCACGCACAACATGCAGCAGGCGGCGCGGGTGTCGGACTACACCGGTTTCTTCTACCTTGGTGAGTTGGTCGAGTTCGGCGAGACGGATCAGATCTTCACGCGGCCACGCCAGAAGAGGACCGAGGACTATGTGACCGGGCGCTTCGGATGATCCCGCCCGTTCACCAGCAGAGGAAAAATCCCATGGAACGACACTTTCATGAGCAGCTCCAAGAGCTCAAGGCCACCTTGACGCACATGGCCGCGTTGGTGGAGGGCGCCATCAACAAGGCGGTGGCGTCGCTGGTGGACCGCGACAAGTCTCTCGCCGAGCAAGTAATCGCCGGCGACGACGCCATCAACAGCTTGGAGATCGCCATCGACGAGCAGTGCCTCAAGCTTCTGGCGTTGCATCAGCCGATGGCCGGCGACCTGCGCTTTGTCACCTCGGCCATCAAGATCAACAACGACCTGGAGCGCATGGGCGACCACGCCGTCAACATTGCCGAGCGGGCGATTGTGCTGTGCGAGCAGGAGCAACTTAAGCCGCTCATCGACATCCCCCGCATGGCCGTGCTGGCGCAGGAGATGGTCAAGGACAGCATCCAGAGCTTTGTCACCGGCGACGTGCAGCGGGCCAAGGACATTTGCGTGCGCGATGACCAGGTGGATAACCTCGACGACCAGGTATTTCGCGAGCTCCTCACCTACATGGTGGAGGACCCCCGCACCATCTCACGGGCCCTCCACTTGATCATCATCAGCAAGAATTTGGAGCGTATCGCCGACCTTTCCACCAACATCGCCGAGGAGGTGATCTTCATCTATCAGGCGCACACCATCAAGCACCACTTCGAGGAGAAACAAGGCGACGTGCGCGGGCGATAGGGGTAAGGTCCCTTCACGGCGCGCTCTCCTTCCGCGCAGCTGAGCGGGCGCTCCGCCACTCTTCCTCTGTGCGCGGTGGCGGCTGGTGTTCTGCCGTTGCGCGAAGTTCCAGGCGAATGGCGCCGGTGGGGCAGGTGCTCACACACAAGCCACAACCCACACAGCGGTGGACCTCCACGGTGCAGGAGTCACCGTCGAGCGACAACGCGCTGAATTGGCAGCGCTCGATGCAGGTCCCGCAGGCGCTGCACAAGGTCGAATCCACAGACGCCTGATAGGACGAGGGAGCGACGGCACCGAGCGCGCCCAGCTCCGCAATGCCGCGCAGCACGCCGCAGGAACAGATGCAGCAGTTGCAGATGTAGCTCACCCCTTCCTGCACGTTCGAAGTGGAGTGGACAAACCCTTCCTGTTCGGCAGCAGCCAGCACCGCCAAAGCTTCTTCCTTGCTCAGCGCCCGGATGGCAGTGGCATGGTCAAATGCACCAGGGCGCGGCGAAAGCACGAGGCAGTTCTCGACTGAGTGTCGGCACCCTTGCCCGATGAGGCGCTTTTGCACGCGGCAGATGCAGTTCAGCACACCCCATGCGCGCGCCTGCTCGATGTAGTGGCTGGCACGCTCGTAAGGCAGCACTTCAACCTGCCAGGGGATGGCCCGCTCCACGGGAATCACCCGGTGCACGGACGGCCGCGCAGTCATGACGCGATGAAAGGCCTGGTGGTAGTACTCCTCGAAAAGGCGGGCGAACTCTTCGTCGATCTGCGCGTTCTGGTGCTCGTAGATGCCCACCACGAACGGGAGCAGCTTGTAGGCGAATCCACCTTTGCCCGGCTCCGCGTCGATCAGCCCCTTCTTCAGCATCTCTTTGAGCATCTGGCGGAGTTGATGGCGGTCGCGGTGCAAGCGCAAGGCGAGCTCCTCTGCCGTCTCATCAGGCTGGAGCGTTAACTCCGCTGCCAATGCGGCCTCTTCGGGGGTGAAGAGCTTGGCCAAGAGGCGGAGCTCCACGCCGCTCTCGGTGCGCGGGAAGCCGTTCGGGATCTGGTCTAAACGCTGCGCCAGCTTCTTGTACGGATCTTCCATACGTGGCTCACAAGATGAGGTTGTTCTTGCCGGAGCTTACCGGCGGCGGGCCGAGGTTCTGGCCTCGCGCCCGGCCTCGAGTCCTCATGCGGGGAATTCCCCTTCGGTTGTCCCTATCCCAGAGATGTGGTTCTACAAGCGAACTGCGCTGCCCCAACTGCCATGCGGGCCCGTGGCGCTTTGAGATGGGCGAACGCTCCTCTCTTGCTGGCATCGTAGAGAGCCGTGCAGCGAGTCAGGCCGGCGGCCGACTGCCGCATGACGTCTGCTTTCCGCCTGGTCTCTTCAATCCTTGGCACAGGCGTTCTGTTCTTGCGACGGCTGCCGAATTTGCTTGTCCCGTGACGCCTATTCGAAGCAGATTTATGCAGACGCGCCCGCCGTCCGCAAACCAACAGGGGCTCGACTTGTGCCGCCATTATACGAATTGTCCGCGACGAAGGCAAGGGAATTGTGCGGCAGAAGCGACGGGACAAAGGCTCGCTGTTGGCCATTCCAGGCGATGTTCTGTCCGCGCCGCGCGTCATGCAAAGGGCCAAAAACACATTGACTTTTTCTCGGGGTGAATGTATATTATGTATGATGTCCCTTCCGGGGAGGGCCCTAACTTTCCTGGAAGAGTTGACTGGCGAGATTGTTCTCCGGAGTAGGAGGGGCTGGGGGAGTGCAATGCCTTTATGCATTGCGGGGTGGGGCCCACCCGCCCCCCTACGCGGCCTTTGGCCGCGTTGCATCGCATAAAGGCGATGCACTCCGGGACCCCGCTCGAAGCAAAGGAGAAGGCTTGGCGTCCGGCGGAGTGGCAGTTCCGCCGCCTCTTACGCGGCCTGCGGCGGCGTGGCGCCGCATAAAGGCGGCGCATGCCGGGCCCCCCGGGAAGCAAGCGGGTGAGGGGGTGGCGCGTACGAATACGAAGGGAAGAGCCAATGAGAAACGTTCTGCTTATCATCCTGGCCATCTGTTTTGCACTGGCCGGCAGGGCTGGGGCGCAGTTCGCAGTCGGGCCGCGCGTGGTGGTTTCCGTGCCCACCGGCTCAATGGCCGACGAGCTGAAAAGCGGCGAGGGGATCGGAGTAAAGGCCTTCTACACGCTGCCACAGGCGCAGGTGCTGGCCCTGCGCGGCGACTTTGACTACCTTTCCTACAGCTCGCGGCCGGTGGGGGACTTTTACTACTACGCGGGCTCAGCACGCCAGGAGGCCTTCCGCCTCACCCTCGGGCCGCAACTCGCGGTGGACATCGCCCGGTTCCGTATCTACGGCGCAGCGCTGGGCGGGCTCTACGTCTTTCAGGACCTGTACGCCGTCACGGATGTCTGGGGTTTTGGGTACTCGGAAACCAAGACGAAGACCAAGTGGGAGTGGAACGCCGGCGGCGGCGCCATGGTCGACATCGGCCTCGGCCCGTGGGTGGACGTCGAGGTCCGCTACCACAGCGTCACCGATATGGTCAGCATGCGCCAGGACAACGTGACGACCGAGTCCGATGGTCAGGACATCAGCGTGCACGTGGGGGTGGTCTTCTTCTTGCGATGAAACGGGCGTCCCGCCACCCGTGCGGGGAAAGCGAGAGCGCGGATGATCGAGGCTCGCTCCCCAGCGAGGCCGTCCATCTACGAGAGCAGATTCTGCCGCAGGAGTTGGTCTAACTCGGTGATGGTAAGCGGCGCCGAGCCCTCTGCCCGGTTATTGATGAGAATGTAGGCCGGTACCTTCCGCTCCATGGCCATTGCCGCCAGGCGCAGCACATCCTGGCGCATGCGCGGCTGCCTGTCCACAATCTTGCCGTACGGTTGAAAGCGCTTGACCGCCTCCTCGTAGCGCATGCCCAAGGGCGTGAGCACCCGGCACACGATAAAATCCGCAGTCACGGCGTCGTAGCGAAGCTGCTCGCTGATCGGCGGCATGAAGCTCCAGTGGTTGAATACGTGCGCCACCCCGTGCTTGCGCAGCACGGCAAAATAGGCCGGAGCGAGAAAGTGGCGATTGCGAATCTCGACGCTGTATTGAAAGTCCTTTGGTACCTGCGCAAAGAAGCCGTCCAGTCGCTCGGCGAAGGCGTGTACGGAGGGCATATCCTCCCGCGACAGGTAGCCGAACTCAAAGATGAACGGCCCGGCAAAGTTGGCAAAGGCCTTGCGATAGGGTTCCAGGACCTTGGTGACGAACTGCTCGACGCTGAGGAAGTTGGGATTCTCCTTGCCCTTGTTGTCGCCGTAGCGGGGATGGTTGGGGTAGCGCTTCACGGTGATCTCTTCCCACACCTTGGAGCACGCCTTGAAGCCTGGAGGCAGTTGCCGGGCATAGGCGGCCAATTCGAAAGGCGAGGGCGGTCGGTAGAAGAACAGGTCCATGCCCACCGTCGAGAACCTGCCGTCGCGCGCGTATTCGGCCAGGCACTCTTTCTTGAAACGCTCGGGGCGGTAGTCCTTGTGGTAGACGATCCCCTTCCAGCCCTCGTAGGTCCAGGTACTGGTGCCCCAGTGGACGTAGGTCTTGTAATCAATCTCAGAGAATGGCATAGGACGCTCCTTGCGCACAAAGGCGCAGCGGTTGGCCCGCTCACTGGCCGATCCCCAGGTCCAGCAAGCGCAGTGCCTCGGTCTTTCCTCCTTGCCCAACTTCCAACGGCGGTCCTACGCACGATGGGCAGCCGCTGGTGCAGGGACATCGGGCGATGAGGTCCCTGGCAGCCGCTAACAGGTCGGCGTGCAGGTGAAAGAGGCGCCTGCTCAGGCCCACACCGCCGGGATGGCTTTCGTAAATGTACACGGTGGGGAGCTCCGAAAATGGCGAGCGCACCATGGGCACGGCGTGGATGTCGCGCGGGTCGCAAAGCGCAAACACTGGTGCCACGTTGGCCAGCACATTGGCCACCGCCTTGAGCGCATCCGCCAAGGTGGCTTGGTTGAGCGCTAGCGGCGCCAACTGCTCCCGAGTGATCTCCCACCAGTAGGCGGTGGTGTGGAGCTCCAGTTCCGGCAAGCTGATCTTGCCCCAGCCGACGTTTTCGTGCGTGCCGAACTTGATCTTCTTGTAGATGGTCGGGATGGTCGTGACGCTCACCTCGCCCAGCGCCTTAGTTCCCCCAGGCACCGCCTCTTGTGCCTCAACGTCGAGCACGCGGATATGGCTCTTTTCCTCCGCGTCGGTGTAATGGTCAACGGCCACTTCATGCACGTAGGCCTTGCGGCGCTGCCAGTCCAAGGTGTCCACGTGGTATTGCTTGCTCTCGTGCATGTAGATGGCCCCCTCGTGCACGAGCATCGGCGCGCTGAATTGGTCTACCTCGCCGATGACCCGCTCCTTGCCCTTTGCGGTGGTGTCGATGATGACGAAATTGCCAGTCGAAGCACTGCGCAGGCTCACCTCTTCGGCCGGATAGATGTCGCTGGCCCAGTGGTACTTGCCCTCGCTGCGGTGCAGCACTTGGTTCTGCTCCAGGTAGTCGAGGATTTTGCCAGTGGTCTCCACGCCAAATCGCTCGCCCTCGTCGAAGGGAAGCTCGAACGCCGCGCATTTGATATGGCTCATGAGGACCAGGAGGTTATTGGGGTCGATGATACCCGCTTCTGGCGGCTGTCCGAAGAAGTACTCGGGATGGTTGACGATGTACTGGTCGAGCGGCGCGCTGGAGGCAACCAGGATCGCCACGGAGGCATCCAGGCGGCGCCCTGCCCGACCGGCCTGTTGCCAGGTGCTGGCGATGGTCCCCGGGTAGCCAGCCATGATGCAGGCATCCAGCTGTCCGATGTCGATGCCCAATTCTAAGGCATTGGTGCTGACCACGCCCAGTATCTCGCCGCTGCGCAGCCCTCTTTCGATCTCGCGCCGCTCGTTGGGTAGGTAGCCGCCACGATAGCCGCGCACGCGGTCTTCGGGCTTGTGCAACTGGCGCATGGTCTCCTTGAGGTAGCTGAGCAGGATTTCTACGCGCAGACGGCTGCGCGCAAAGAGGATGGTTTGCACGTCGCCGGCTAAGAAGTAGCGGGCAATCTTCTGCGCCTCCCGCACCGATGAGCGGCGAATGCCCAGCTCTCTGTTCACCACCGGCGGATTGTACAGGATGAAGTGCTTCTCGCCGCGCGGTGCCCCGTTGTTGTCTATGAGCTCCACGTGCTCTTCCACCAGCCGCTCGGCAAGCTCTTTGGGATTAGCCACGGTGGCAGAGCAGCAGATGAACTGCGGGTTGGAGCCGTAGAAGCGGCAGACGCGCTTCAGGCGGCGCACGACGTTGGCCAAATGGCTGCCAAAGACGCCCCGGTAGTTGTGAATTTCGTCAATGACCACGTAGCGCAGATTTTCGAACAGGCGCAGCCACTTGGTGTGGTGGGGCAGGATGCCCTGGTGAAGCATGTCGGGATTGGTGACGACGATGTGTCCCGAGGTGCGGATGGCCTGCCGCGCCGAAGAGGGGGTGTCGCCGTCAAAGGTGAAGGTCTTGATGTCCTGTCCCAGCAGAGTGACGAGGTCGTGCAGCTCGGCCACTTGGTCCTGGGAAAGGGCCTTGGTGGGGAAGAGGTACAAGGCGCGCGCCTCCGGCTCGCCGAGGATTGTGTTCAACACCGGCAGGTTGTAGCACAGGGTCTTGCCCGAGGCAGTGGGCGTGACCACCACCACATGTCGGCCAGCGGCCAAAGCGTGCAGGGCCGCCCCTTGGTGGCTGTAAAGTTGGCGGATGCCCATTTCCTTGACCGCCGCCACCAGCCGTTGGTTCAAATGCGCCGGAAAGTCCACGTACTGTGCAGGCCGCGCCGGCAGAAGCTGCCAGTGGGTGACGTTGTCCCGAAACTCCGGGGTCTGCTGCAGCCTGTCCAAGATCTGAGCGACGGTCATCGGCGGCTGTCCTCGAGGGGGGAGTTTTGTCCAATTGATGCGTTCCTCATCTTGGCAAGCAGGCGCCGGCGCCGGTGCAGAAGCTGGGCGCGCTGCTCTTCCGCGTGCCACCTGGCGCCGCAGGACTCCTCCACCTCTAAAGCGTGCAGGGCACGATCGACCAGTTCCATGGCCCGCTGGTACTGGCGGGCGCGGTGCTCGTAGTATTTGGCCAGCTCCACGTAGGGGAACACGCCAGCGGCTCCTTGTGCGGCCATCTCCTCCCAGAGGGCAATGGCTCGGTCCCAATGGCCGAGGCGTTTGTAACAAAGGCTGAGGCGCAGCAAAGCCGGGGTGGAGGCTCGTGCGTCCAGGCCCTTGGCGCGGGCAAGTTCGTAGAGCGCAGCGCTGCGTTGGAACAGGCGCAAGTCCTCGTACACGCGGCCCAGGGCGAATAGGTCGTCGCCTTGCCTGGCGAAGGCGTCCGGCTGCGCATGCAGCTGGAGCAGTCTTGCAGCAAGGTGCATGAGGGAGAGGATATCCTGGCGATTGTGCTCGAAGACCAACGGCATCTGCGCGGCGTCCCGGGAGCGGAGATAGGCGAAGTAGAGGCTGGGGATGAGATGGCCTGGGATGTCCTGCGCCCGCCTGATGCCCAGGAGTTGCGTTTCCATAGCGTTCAGCGTCATCGCCTCGATGCGGTCGCGCCACAGGCGGCGGGCCGCGTGCAGCAAGTCGAGGTGCAGCAAGGGCTGTGGCGCGGGCATGCGCCGCAGGGCAAAACGCGTGAGCAGGAGGGGGTAGTCGTAGGCCTTGCCGTTGTAAGTCACCAGGCCTTGGCAGCCACTGAGCTCCTCGCGCACGGCATGAAGCAGGGCAGGCTCCTCGCTGAAGTTGCGCAGGAAGAACTGTTTTATGACCACGTCGCCCTGCACGAGGGTGCCGATGCCAACCAGGAAGCAGTAGGTGCCGGAACCGCCGGCCAGCCCGGTGGTCTCGCAGTCCACAAAGGCCGCACAACGCAGGTCGAGGGTCTGCAAGGACTCGTCTTTGCCAACCAGATGGAGCAGTCCGGATGAGCGGGCCAGGACATCGGCCACCGCGAGCTGTTGTCGGAAGGTGGTAGTGAAGCAGCTCCCCACCGGCGTGTGCTGGAGCTGTCCGGGAAAATGAGCCTCAATGTCCCTGCCACCGAGCTTCGTCTGGGTTGGTGGCGTGGAGAGGCTTATGGAGTCGATCCAGCGTAGTTTGTCGACAATGTCCATGGCGCGCCGCGTCGTTGTCTGCCAGCTTGGGGCCCTGGGCTTCCCTCCCAGAGCTGGGCTATGACAAGATGCAAAATTCCTGGCAATTAATCAACAGGAATCTCACAGAAAGCGGACGTCGAACACGTTGAGGGTCACTGCCCCGTATTCCTCCTGGACGCGCCCGCGCAGCACGTACGGCCGCGTGTCGCTGATCATCCGCGCGAACTTGGCGTAGGCCTGGGGGAAAAAGACCGTCTCATAGAGCGCGGTAATGTCCTCAAAACTCATAAACTCCATCGGTTCGTCGCGCTTGGTGGAGACCACCTTGCCGGTCACCCACCAGCCGATAGTCGTCACCGTGCGCCCGGCGTAACGGGGGAGCTTTTTGGCCGGCACATAGTCCAGCCCTTTGAGGCGTTCCTGGTACAGGGTCAGTGGGTGGCGACTGATGAGGAACCCCAATATCTCCATTTCGTGACGCAGGACGGTGCGCTCGTCATAGTCCGGGATGTCGGGGAAGTCAAGGGGTTCGTCCGGGAACAGAGAGAGCACCGGTGCGGCACTGCGGTGCCTTTTGGCAGCCCAGTACTGCAGGTGCCACATGAGCTCGGGGCGCGAGGCGTGCGGCTCCACGCAGTCGAATGCTCCGGCTTTAATGAGCAGGCGCACCTGCGCCGGGTCGATGCGCACGCGCTGCAGAAAGTCGTCGAACGAGCGGAATGGCCCGTGGGCGCGCGCTGCCAAAATGGCCGCGATGCTTGCCTCGGACAGGCCTTTAATCTGCAGCAGGCCGACGCGCAACTCTCGCCCCCTGCCGGTGTAGTGGCGTTCGCTGCGGTTGACGTCCGGCAGCAGCACCTTCAGCCCCATGCGCCGCGCTTCCGAAAGATAGGCGAAGGTGGAGTAGTAGCCTCCCTGGTTGGAAATGACCGCGGCCATAAACTCCGCCGGGTAGTGCGCGCGCAGGTAGGCCGATTTGAACGACACCAGCGCGTAGCTGGCACTGTGGGGCTTGCAGAAGGAGTAGCCCTCGAAGCTCATAATCATCTGCCAGATTGCATCGATGGTCTGCCGTGCGACACCCTTGGCCAAAGCACCGCGGTAGAACTTGGCCTTCAGGTCCGCCAGGCGCTTGTGGCGATGCTTCTTGGACAAAATCTTGCGCAACTCGTCTGCCTCGGCCGGGTCAAAGTCGGCCAGAGCCATGGCGGTCTTGGCAACGTCTTCCTGGTAGACCATGATGCCGTAGGTCTCCTTGAGGATGTCGGCCAGCAAAGGATGGAGGGGCGTGTAGGGGGCCCCTTTGAGACGCGCCAAATAGGCCTGGATAAAGAGATTGGCTGCCGGCCGGATGATGCTGGAATGAATCACCAGGTGTTCAAAGTCGCCGGTCTGTGCCTTTTTCTGCAGCTGGCGCATGGCAGGCGATTCCACGTAAAAGACGCCCACGGTGTCGCCGTTTCTGATCAACTCCTGCGTCTTGGGGTCGTCGATGGGGTTCCAGTCCTGGTAAGTGATTTCCACGCCATGGTTGGTGCGGATCGCCTGCAAGGCATCGCGGATGACTGCTAAGGAGCGGTTGCCGAGAAGGTCGATTTTGACCAGGCCCGCCTCTTCGGTCTGATCCTTCTCCCACTGGATGATGGTGACCCCTTTGGCGGCACGTTGGCGTGGCACATAGTTGTCGATGCAATCCGGGACGATGACCACCCCACCGCAGTGCACGGAGAGCTGCTTAGGCACGCCATGCAGTCGCTTGGCCAGCGCGATAATCTCTGGCCACGGTGGGGGGAGCTCCTGGCCGCGAAAGAGCGGATGGGAGCCCATGAGCTCGACAAAATCGCCGGCGAACCAGAGGCGGGAGAACCTCTTGGTGACCCTGGTGATTTCCTCCTCGGTGAGGCCGTAGACCTTGGCGATTTCGTGCAGGGCAGCCCGTGCTTTGAAGCAGACGTGGTTGGCCACCATGGCGGCGCGCGCCTCGCCATAGGTGCGCAACACATAGTCCAGCACCTCGTCGCGCTCGTCCCAGGCAAAATCCACGTCGATGTCCGGCGGGTCTTTTCGCCCGGCGTTGAGAAAGCGCTCAAAAAACAGATTGTGCCGCAGGGGGTCCACGTGGGTAATGCCCAGACAGTAGGCCACCAAGCTGGCCGCTGCAGAGCCTCGCCCGCAGGTGCGCGGCGACTGGCGGACGATATCGTACACGACGAGAAAATAGTCCGCAAACCCCTTCTGCTGGATGATCGCCAACTCGTGCTCCAGGCGCTCCCGCACCGGCGGGGTGATTGCCCCATAACGCCACAGAGCGCCCTGATAGCTCAACTCCCGCAGGCGTTGGTAGCCGGCTGCGCCATTGGGATTGGGGAAGATGCAGCCAGTATGCTCCGGCACGAAGGTGCACTGCTCGGCGATGCGCCAGGTGTTGGCAAGGGCCTCTGGACAATGGGGGAAAAGCGCCGCCATCTGCGCAGGGCTCTTGAACCAACTCTGCGGATGAGCGCACACCACCGGCGGCAGACGGGAGAGCGTGGTGTTGAGGTCGATGGCCCGCAGCAGCCGATGAATGCCGTACCCCTGGGGTTCCACAAAATGAACGTCGTTGGTGGCCACCGGTGGCAGGCGATGGCGCGCGGCACACGCGAGCAGCGGGGCCTGCACAGAACCGGGCGCTAACTCCACGTAGACGTCGGCGGCACCACTCTGGCGCACCACTGCCTCCAGCAGGGGGAGCGCGTGGCTGATGACGACAAGCCCCTGGCGGTCCTGAATCAGCTCCTCGGCTAAGGAAAAGTCCTCGCGCAAATGGCGAGCCGAGAGGATGTGGCAGAGCCGGCGGTAGCCTTGGGCACTTTTCACCAGCAGCACGGCCCGCGCCTGGTCCGTAACGACCTCCGCGCCCACGATGGGTTGCACTCCGCACTCCTGCGCCTCCCGCACAAACCAGATCAAGCCGTACAGGCCATTGGTGTCGGTGAGCGCTAGCGCAGGCATCTCATGCCGGGCAGCAGCGGCACACAGGGCCTCGATGCTGTCTGCGCCCTCCAGAAAGGAGTAGTGCGAGTGGGTGTGTAGATGGACAAAGTTCATGGGCAGACCATGCTCCGGGCAAAGCGAATGGCCTCCTCGCCGAAACGGGTGCGGATACGATCGATCGCCTGGGTCAGCGCTGCGCTCTTGGTCGTGGAACTTTCCGCAAAAAGAGGCAGCTGGCGTGGCTGCGATTTTAGGTCAAACAGCACAAGCGAGAGGGCCCGCACACGCGTGCGGCGGGCGAGAATTGTTTCCAAAAGGGCCGCCACTGCCGGATAGAGCTCGATCTCCATGTTGGAAGGCACCGGCAGGCGACATTGGCCCGCCGCCTCGCGATAGTCGGCATAAAAGATGTGGATACGGGCCGCGTGGGCGAAGAGGCGGCTGGTGCGCAAGCTGCGCGCTGCCTTTTCCAACAGGACAAACAACGCCGCACGCAGCACCTCCAGGTCGTTGCTCTCCTCCGGGAGCGTGCGACTGACGCAAACTCGCGGCGCCTGATCCGGCGGCTGCACCGGACGAGGGTCAACACCGCGCGCGTTCTGATACAGAGCTACCGCATCCTGGCCAAAGGCGACCGCCAGTTGCGGCAGGGAGAGTTGCTGCAGGTGCCGCACGAGCCGAATGTTCAAGTCCAACAGGTGCTCCTGGATGGGCTTGGTCACCGCCGGCAGCAGGCCCACGAGGAAGGGAGCGATAAACTTGCCCTCCTCCCCTTGCGGGACCCGGCGCAGGCCGCTCGGCTTGATGACCGCAGCCGCAAACTTGCTGACCATTTTGTTGCTGGCCAGTCCCACCGCTACCTCCAACTGCAGGCGGCTCTTGAGCTCTTTTTGGGCGCGCCAGGCGGTGTCGGTTGCCCCGCCGAAGAGGCGCTGCGTGCTGGTGATGTCCAGGTAGGTGTGGCCGTAGCGCTCGGGCTCGAACACGGGCGACAGGGAGCTGAGGACCTTGTTCATCGCCTGCGTGGCCCGGGCGTAGATGCGCTCGTCCGGGGGCAGCACGACCACATCCCGGCACTGCTTCAGCGCATCCTTCAGGCGCATCCCTTTGCGCAGGCCGGCCTGGCGGGCTTCGAACGACAGCGCCAGCACCTGCGCCCGTGCCCCAGGCGGCGCGATGACTACCGGATAGCCCCGGAGCCGCGGGTGGCGCAAGCGCTCCACCTGCACCGGAAAGGCGGTGGCGTCGGCGTATATGATGGCACGCGGTTGCATATGGTGTACATTAGTTCACCTTATCGGGCAAAAAAAGAGACGCCCTGCATAACTTTCAGCAGGTCACCAGAACCTCTCTTCTTGCGGCTCTTAGCCAAAATGGCGGATGAGCCCCACTACTTTTCCCTGAATGCTCCATGCTTCCTCAGGATAGATGTCACTAAACGCCGGGTTCTCCGCCTTCAGGTAGCGCTTTGCGCCCTTGATGACCAGCCGCTTGATGGTCACTTCCTCGCCGATGAGGGCGGCCACGACGTCGCCGTTATCCGCCTCTTTTGTGGATTTGACGATGACGATGTCGCCGTCCAGGATCCCGGCGTCCTTCATGCTATCGCCGCGCACGCGCAGCGCAAAATGCGCCCCTTTGGAGCGCAGAAACGTGCCTGGCAGGTGGAGATAATCTTCGACGTTTTGCTGTGCCAGTACCGGGCGGCCTGCGGTAATGGTCCCCAACAGGGGCACGCGCACCTCGCGGTCGCGGGTCTGCTCGGCGCGCGACCTGAGCAGCCTGATGCCCCGGGCCAGACTGGAGCGGGAGATGTAGCCCTTCTTGACCAACGCATCCAGGTGCTTGGTGACCGCGGTCTTGGAAGTCACGCCCAGCTCGTCGGCCAGCTCCTGCAGCGTCGGAGGGGCGCCCTCGTTGACCCGCCGGGTGATAAGGCTCAGCACCAGAGCTTGTTTCGGCGTCAATTCGTCCATGCCTTTCCCCTGAAATCCTCTCGTGGTGTACATTTGTGCACCATAAATATACAGTCCTCCTGGCGAAAAGTCAAGAGGAATTTTTGTTTGCAGGAAAATTTTTTCGCGCCACACCGCCGAGCTCGACGCGCCCAAGGAGGCAACCCCGGCTCTCCTCACCTGCCGCAGCGACACTTCAGCAGTCCACCGTCTTCCCAGCACGATGCCGGGGGTAATTTGCGGCGAGGGGCCTTCCAGAGAAACTCCTCCGCGCCGTCGAGGCGGGCCACAGCACGCTGCCACCTCTTTACGGTAGGACTGTCGCCCCTGGCCCTTGAGGCAAGAAATAGCTTGACAAAATCAGCCGAGTTCGTTATACTTTAAGGTGAAAGAGTGTGCGTGGCCCGCTCTCCCCGTATGGCAAGCGGGCCGCGGAGCGATAAGGGGTCGGAGTGGATGACGGGCGGGGCAACATCAACCAAGTGGAGGAGAGCTATGCGCAAAGCTACGCCTGTTGTCGTGTTCTTTGGGGTGGTTGCACTCTGTGCCGGGCTTTACGTCGCCTGCGACAAGGGTGAACCCACCAAGCCTGAGCCCAAGTTGGAGTTTCCGGTCAAGATGCTCGGCGGGGACCCCGTGGGCCAGTGGCGAGCGGACTCGGCAACTATCCATCTGGTGGACTCCTCGCTCCTGGCCTTGATGCACAGCTTTGGCGTGTACGCCTTTACCCATGAGGAGAAGCTGCGCGGTAGGCTCACCATTGGCCAGGACAACAGCTACAGCGCCGCCTGCACCTTGGGTGTGCAGGCCACGGTCTGGTTTGGCACCAAGCCCGATTCGCTTACGCCGATGCTCTACACCGGCGGCGACACTTTGGTGAAGAACGGCGTGGTGGGCAGGCAACTCCCCAATGCTCTCATCTTTGACTTTGGCCATACCAACTTCCGCCTGGATACCCTGGGCTACACGGCCACGGCCAACCAACTCAAGTTGGTGACGTTGCCCTCGGCGCTGCCTTTCATGGGCACCAGCATTGCCATCTACTTCATGCTCTACTTCTCGAAATGAGCCAGAGTTGCTAGCAGCGTGCGGCGTGCATCCGGGCAGTGTAAGTGTCTTGGAGGCCTTGCCATGATACTACGTGTCACTGCACTGGCCCTGCTCTTCGCCTCGGTGGCCACACCGCTCTTTGGGATGGCGGGCGATGCGGGCAGCGTGCGCGGCAGTGTGGTGGAGGCGGGCTCGGGCCGGCCCATTGAGGGGGCTAATGTTATCGTCACGGGCACCATCCTGGGGGCCGCCACCGACGCGAAGGGGCGGTTCATCATTCCCAAGATTGCCCCGGGATGGTACACGGTGGTCATTTCCTGCATGGGCTACAGGGAGGTGACCTTGGAAGTGCGGGTGTTGCCGGGAATGCCCACGGAGGTCAACGTCTCCTTAGAACAGACGGTGATCGAGTTAGGAGGCCTGGTGGTCACCGCCAGCAGGTACCAGCAGGCGCTGCGCGATGTGCCTGCGTCCATGGCAGTGCTCCAGGCCGAGGATATTGCCCGGCGCAGCCCGATGGAGGTGAATCAGGCGCTCAAGTACGTGCCCGGCGTGACCACCATGGGCAGCAACATCAACATTCGCGGCGCCAGCGGCTACTCCTCGGGCATCGGCACCAGGGTGCTTGTGCTTCTGGATGGGGTGCCCTTCATCCGTGGCGACGATAGCGACGTGGACTGGGACGCGGTCGTGCCCACGCAGGTGCAGCAGGTGGAGGTGATGAAGGGAGCGGGTTCGGCCCTGTACGGCTCTTCGGCACTGGGTGGTGTGGTCAACGTGGTGCTCAAGGAGCCAGAGGGAGGCTCGCGCTTCTTTGCCCGCACCTACACGGGATTCTACGACCGGCCGAACCGCGAGTCTTGGATCTGGACAAACGAGCGGCGCCACTTTGAGGGCACTACCCTGAGCTACACCACCAACTTCCAGGGCATCGGCGCGTGGCTTTCCTCGTCCTGGCGGAACAACACGGGGTTCCGGGAAAACGACGATAACAAGACGTACAACTTCATGGGCAAGTTCATTGCGCGGCCAAAGCCTGACATGAGAGTTGAAGTGCTGGCCGGCTACTCGAAGAAGCGCACCGGCGCGTTCCTGTTTTGGAAGAGCTACTACTACGCCACCCGCAACGGTGGCGATCCAGACGGCACTGCCACTCGCTCGCAGATGAGGGAGACTTATCTCTACCCCTCGCTGCGGCACACGCTGGGGCGCAAGGTCGCCTATGCGGTGAAGGGCCGCTTTTTGTCCACTTCCAGCCAGGACAACTTGGAAGTCTACAAGCCGAACCTACCGTACCAGGCTGGGGTGTATCGGCGCTCGTCGGCGACGAGCATGGGGGGCGAAGTGCAGGTCAACTACCAGTACAGCCCGCAGACCATTCTGGTGGCGGGCATCGACGGCCAGCGCGATGTGGTGGACGCCATCCAATACGGGACTCCTTCGGCTTTAAAGTACGCCGCCTATTTGCAGAACGAATACCGGCCCTGGCAGAAACTGCTGGCCACGATCGGCGCGCGCTACGATGCTCAGGTCTACAACGATTCTACCCGCGTTGGCGAGCTCAATCCCAAGGTGGGCCTGACCTATACCGTCTCGCCGCTGACCGTGATTCGCACTTCCGTGGCCAAAGGGTTCCGCGCCCCTTCGACCGCAGAAAGATACGTCTCCACCTTTGCCAACCAGGTGAAGGTCTCGCCAAACCCGGACTTGCTCCCGGAGCGCAGCTTGAGCGCCGAGCTGGGACTGAACCACACGATGCTGGGCTGCATCAACCTGGACGTGGTGGCGTACCACTCGGACTTCTGGAACTTGATCGAGGCGCGGCCGCAGCCAGGACTGGTGAAGTACAACGGGATGTTTCTGCCCGAGGTGAAGTTCGTCAACGTGACGCGGGCGCGGATCCGCGGCCTGGAGAGCGCCCTCAAGCTGGAACTCATCAGGGATGCGCTGACGACCAACCTCGGCTATTGCTACGTGCACAGCGCGGACCTCTCCAAGAACCCCGACGGCTCGCCAACTGCGGACTATGGCAAGGTCCTCAAGTACCGGCCCCGCCACATGCTCACGCTCAGCTCGGACCTTCACTACGGGAGGGCTTCGGCAGGAGCGGATTTTCGCTATGTGAGCCGTATCGAGCGGGTGGACAAGCTGCAGCAGCTCGCCATCAAGGACCTGGATGTGACGCCTGCCACGTACGTGACCGACCTGCGCTTCGGGATCAAGGTGGGCAGTTTCAAGGTGAGCTTTTTCATCAACAACGTCTTCCAGTACTACTACATCGAGCGGCCGGCGGCCCTTGGCCCGTTCCGCGACTATGCTCTGCAGATCGACTTTGCCTCGTGAGGTTCGCCTCCTCCGCACGTGAGGTCATCTGCGCTGCGGCAGGGGTTCGAGTTAGCAGAGAATAAACAAGCGGAGGTGCTAAGGCCATGTGGCTAACCGCAATGTGCGGCGTGGGCGGCTATCTCCTGGGTTCCGTGTCGCCCAGCTACTTCTTGGGCCGTTTGCTGCGCGGCATAGACATCCGAGAGCACGGCGACGGCAACGCAGGAACGGTGAACACCTTCGCCGTGCTTGGCCCCTTGCCCAGCGCGGTCACTGCGCTGTTCGACACGGGTAAAGGCTTGGCGGCGATGTGGCTGACCCTTGCGCTGGGCGGTGCCCCGGCGCAGGCGTATTTGGCCGGCTACGCTGCGGTGATAGGGCACGTGTTTCCGTTCTACTTAGGATTCCGCGGTGGACAGGGGGTGGCGACTGCCGTGGGGCTCATGCTCTTCCTGCTGGGGACGGCCATAGTGCGCGGCTGGTTGGCGTGGTGGCACATGGCTGTGCTGGCCGGCTGGGTGGCGGTGTTTGCCTTCATCTCCCGGCGCGGCGAAATGGTGGGGGTGGTGGTCCTGCCGCTCCTCCTGCTGATGGTCGATACCCACGCCTCGTGGTGCTGGGAGCTGGCCTTCTTCAACCTGGTGGTGGCCCACGTCCTTTTCGTCAATGTCTACAACATCGTGGTTAAGAAGGTGGTGCGGCTGCGACCTGAGCTCAGGGAGAGGGTCGAGTGGTGGCGGGTGTTGTTGCGTCCTGGGGCGCTCGCCTTTCCGCTGGTGAATCTCAGCTTTGGGCAGCAGAGCGCGCTGCTCTTGACCGGTGCGGTCTTGGCGATTTCGGTGGTGGCGGACCTGCTCCGCGCGCACCGCGAGGCGCCCGCGGCGTCGACGCACCGCAATTCCTACCTGGTGCACCCGGCGTTTCTTGGGGGATACCACCTGTCGCGCATCACCGCCTTCTTGGCGGCCTGCTTTCTTTCCATCTTGCTCTTTGCGCCCCCGGTAGCCCTGGCCGCGATCGTTTTTGTCGTGTTCGGTGATGTGTTCGCCAAACTGTTTGGCCTGCAATGGGGGAGAACCCCGCTGCTGGGCAAGACGGTGGAGGGGACGCTGGCCTGTCTGGCGGTATGCCTGGTGGCGGGCCTGTTCATGGCCGAGGTGCTCCCTCTTAGCCCTTGGCTTTTGCTGGCCGGGGCGCTTGTGGCCACCGCCGGCGAGCTGGTGCCTTTGGGGCTCAACGACAATCTGGTGGTGCCGCTCTGCAGCGGGCTGGTGATGCAGTTGCTGAGGCGGGGGTGAGAAGGGAGCGAGAGCCTTCCCACGCATGGCCCCCTGAGGCCCATCGGCGACGCGCTTGAGAGACGCGCCTCGGCACCAGAGAAGTGACAGGGAAGAGCTCGGTGAGTGCCGGCAACGCAGTGGCGCCTAGCCGGCAGTGAAGGCAAGATGGATGAGATAGCGGCGCAACCTTGGAGCCTCGCACCCGCCGAGCTGCAAGAAATCCGCGCTGGCTTGCAGGAGCCGAAAGGAGAGCAGAGCGTGGAAGCGGGAGAGGGGGTCGACGAGGATTAGGCATGCCTGTTCCACCGGTGAAGCCGATTCGTCTGTCCGGGCACGCGCGCCAGCAGATGCAGCGTTGGGGGCCACCGGGGAGGAAATCGTGCAGGCCATCCGCTCTGCCTCGTGGCTTCCGGCTACACTCGGCAAGCATGAGTGCCAGATGACTTTTCCTTTCGGCGCCTCATAGCACGGCAGAATGTACGCCAGGAGGCAGGTGCAACCAGCCTTTGTGGGAGAGGAGAGCGACACCGTCCCGGTCACGTTGCACACCTACTACGCTGGTGAGGAGGTGGCCCTGCGGGTTGGCAATGACCCAGAAGTGGGCGCGTCGTGTATCCAGTGTCTGGAAGCTGTTGTCTCCACAGGGCACCTGGCTGAGGGCATTGCCTCAGAGTACGACCAGGAAACCCGCCCGGCTGGCACCGATATTATGGATGCAGCCAAGCGATTCGGCGCCCCAAACATTCTCCGAAGGATCGCATTGGAAGATATCGACCTCGTGCGTGCGTAGAGAGGCATCTGGGGAGCGGAGCAATTTGCCCGTCTCCCCTCTGGACCGTTCCCTGTCTTTCGTGACTGCGAAGGCCCACCCCCACACTGGCGCCAGCCATTGTCCTTGCGAAGCTCCATTAGATCAGCCGAAGCCTGTGCCTATCCCGCTTGCCGGCCGCAAGCGATGAACCTCCTTGCAGAGGGCCCGTTCGCGACGAGCGAGAACGGGGAAGCAACTGTTCGGTGTCGTTCCCTGGAGTTCGCGCCTGTTCGGCCCCTCTCCAAAACACCCGACCGACGGGTAAATCTGCACCGCTGCAGCATCCTCATGTTCGGGCGACGTTCGAAGAATAGTGCTGCTCGCCTTGGCTCACTGGCCAGGGCTGAATGCACTCAAGGGGCTGCCAGACGTGGGAGCACTGTTCGTCCTCCGCTGGCGGCCGCGTCGGGGCTGGTCTTGGCCTGTTACCCAGGCGGTGAACCGAGGTCGGGGACGGAGGCCCCCTCCTCCATACTCGTAGAGGAGTTCGTCGGCCTGGACCCGGCGTATGTTTCCGGCTCCACCTCGCACCAGGGCGCGCCGTCCGTCGTGAAGGATTATCGCCCCACAACTACCCAGTCCCTAAGGCCTCCCCGCGCGATAGAGTGCAAAGGTGGCAATGGTCGGGCAGGCCCTGGCCTTGGTGATGCACAGACGAAGCCGGCGAGCACGCACCTCAGGCAGGCGCAAAATCCGCTTGTAGCCGATGGTCGTGCCCTCCGCAACCCTCTGCCATTTGCCGTCCACCTCCGCCTCGACGTGCAACTCCTCCACCCTCTGGCCCAAGGCGATGTACTCCTGTAGCACGAGGCGGTTCACCAAGGTCGGCCTGCGCAGGTCCAGCTCCAGCCAGGCCGCAGTGACGGTGTCGTCGGTGGCCCAGTAGGTGGCGTTGTCGCCATCGATGGCCCGCTGCGGCGCAAAGCGGCGATGGTTGCCACGCACCTGAGACGCCGTGGCGTGGGCCCGCCGTGCCACGTCCTCGGGGAACTCTGCCTCCAGCGCGCGCCGGAACTCCAGCAGGCGGAGCGAATCCGCACGCGGGATGAGCCCGTGGCGGTCCACAGGGACGTTGAGAAGCAGCGCTGCATTGCGCCCCACCGAGGCGTAGTAAATCTCCAGGAGCTCGGCAACGGACTTGACCCGTGCGTCTTCGGGGGTATGGTAGAACCAGCCCGGTCGTATGGAAACATCGGCCTCGGCCGGCACCCAATGCGTGCCGTCGGCGTGGCCACTGGTGAGCTCCTGGTAGCGGGGGTAACCCGGCCACACCTCGGCGCGGCGGAGAAGCGACCAATTGGTCACGTCGGCGAATCCGCGCTCGTTTCCCACCCAGCGGACGTCCGGGCCCCCGTCGCTAAAGATGACTGCCTGCGGCTGACATTCCCTCACCACCGCGAAGAAGGCCGGCCAATCGTACACCTGCCGCCTGCCATGGGGACCTTCGCCACATGCCCCGTCGAACCACACCTCAAAGAGCTCGCCGTAGCCGGTGAGCACTTCGCGCAACTGGTTCTTGTAGAATTCATTGTAGCGCGGCGTATCGCCGTAGCTGGGCTCGTGGCGGTCCCACGGCGACAGGTAGATGCCCATCTTCAGGCCATATTGCCGGCAGGCGGTGGCCAATTCGGCCAGCACATCGCCATGACCGTCGCGCCAGGGGCTGTTCTTGACGGAGTGCTCAGTATAGCGCGAGGGCCACAGGCAAAAGCCGTCGTGATGCTTGGCCGTGATGATGATGCCCTTCATCCCTGCCTCTTTGCACACCCGCGCCCATTGGCGGCAGTCCAAGGCATCCGGGTTAAACAGCGACGGGTCCTCCTGGCCGTCGCCCCATTCCCGGTCGGTGAAGGTGTTCATGCCAAAGTGGATGAAGGCATAGTACTCCAACTCGTGCCAGGCCAGCTGGCGCGCACTGGGGATCGGGCCGGAGGGCGCAGGAGGTCGCGGTGCAGAATTGCAGCAGAAGAGCATGGCAGTTACCACGAGTAAGGTCCGCATCTTCCTTTCCTTCGAACCCTGTGCGATGAGAGCGAAGACTCAGAGGTAGAACCGGTACTTCTCGAATGCCTCGCAGATGGCGCGTATCGTGGGCAAAGGGAGCTCGGGCCCGATAGAAGCCTGGAGCAGCAGCCCGCCCTCGGGGAGATAGAGGGCCTCCACCGCCTCGCGCGCGTGTTGCTCGGTGTCGCGCGGCGACCAAAACGGGAAACGCTGCCGGTCCAGGTCAAGGCAAATGGCCACCTTCCCTTTGGCCAAGCGGGCGATGTTGGGCAAGCCATTGGCGCCCACCTGCGGGTTCAATACGTCGATGCCGCAGTCGATGAGGGCGTCGATGATCTCCACGATGTGGCCGTCCGTGTGGAAGTAGACAATGACGCCGGCCTCCCGGCAGCGCCCAAAGATGCGCTGGGAGCAGGGCTTGAGGTAGCGGATCCATTTTTCCGGGTGAATGGGCAGGCGATGCTGGTCGCCGAGGTCGTCGCCGAAGTAATAGATGGCCGGCTTGGTGGCAATGAGGGCTTCCAATTCCTGGAGGTTGTAGGCCAGCACTTTGTCGATGAGCATTTGCAGTTCCGGTGCTTCCTCGGCGAAATCGATCATCAGCTCCTCGTAGCCGCGCAGGTAGTAGAGGCGCATGTACATGAAGCCGTGGGGCAGGCCGGCGCCCGGAGGTGGTGGCTGGAAGGTGCGCACGTCTGCGCGGCGCGGCAACGGGTGGCCCACCACCAGAACCTCCAAGCCTGGAGCGACGTTCTCCCACACGCATCCCCAAGGGTCCACGTGGCGACCGGCATTGTAGGTGCCCTCGTAGGCGTCATATAGTCCACGCCTCCGGGTTGATGCCCACCGCACAGCGCAGGAAACTCTGCTACCAGGTCCTCCAGTGCCTCGCGGTGCCGCGTCCAGGTGGCCGGCAGAAGGTAGACGTCTACCGGAATGGTCCCTGGGTTGGCAAAGCGCACCGCCCGGAAAAAGTTGTCGTCGAGCTCCCAGATGGCAGAATCGCCCTCGCGCTATGGGCGGAGAAAGGTCACCTTCACCGTCTGCACGTGGCTTGGGCAGGAGAAGCGAAAGAAGTGGACGCCTGAGGAAGTCATGGGCCCTTGGTCTGCCGGCCACGTCAACTGAAACATGCCGCTCCGCTGCGCCGGGAAAGCCTGGTGCGCCACTGTGCGGCCCAGGACATCGACCACATCCAGGACCATGGGCAACATCACCCGGCGCTGGATGGTGAACGTGACGCCGTGTGCGGCCGGATTGGGATGGGCGCTGACCACCTCGAACGGCGCCCCATCATGTGCTTGGTCGCCGTCGAGCTTTTGCACCGTGAGGAGGTACTCCTCAGGCTTTTCCTTGAAATAGAGCATGCGCATCTCCACTGAGCGGTCGACGTTGCAGACGAGCAGCATGACCGCCTGCGGAGCAGAGGCAATGTCGAGGGTAATGCTTTGTCCGGGGCCGACTTGATGGATGCGCGCTCCTGCCGGCTCTTCCACCACTGCTGCCAATGTCCAGTGGGAGGGCACGGTTCCCTCCAGAGCGACACGGTAGGTGCCAGATTGGCTGAGCCGGAACGACAGATAGGTCGCCGTCAGCCAGTAGGTCTGCCCGGCTCGCGTCGCATAGACGCCGACGGCGGTGTCCTTTGCGGTGGCCACTTCCGGAAAAGTTGCGGCCTCCCAATAGCCGTACCCCGGCTGATGCCTGCTGCCGGTGAAGTAGTTCCAGAGGGAGAAGCGGGTGAACTCTTCCTCGAAGCTGCTGCCATGGGCGCCGCACACCTGATGGATGGCCTCCAAGGCTGGTTCGTTGACCATCTGCTCCCACACTTGGCGGATCACCTGGCGGCCAAAGCGCTCGGCCAGATAGAAGGCAAACACCGAGGCGCCGTACATGTGGTTGATGATGCGCGGCACAGTCAGCGAGACGGCGTTCAGCGGAATGTCCGGCGCAGAGAAAAAGCTGCCCAGGTAGTGCCGGTAGTCCTCAATGCCTGGAAAGACCTGCTCTTCCATCCAAATGGCGCTGAGTTCGGCAAAGAAGCCATCCACGGTGATGAGGCGGGAGACGTAGCCGAGCTGAATGGCATGAAAGAACTCGTGGGCAGCAGTCGCGCGGAGGGCAGCCTCCGGGGATAGATGCTCCTGGGGGCTCACAAAGTCGTTATCCACCTCGATATGGCTGGCAAGACGATGCTGTACTGGCGCGTTGGGGTCGCGCCCTTTTTCCACGGTGATGCCCCTGGTTGTGCCGAGCTCGCGCATGTAGACTCGGTACGGCTGGCTCCAAGCGGCCATGTTCGGCGGTGGCAGAAAACCGAGCTCTTCGACCTCCACTCTGTAGCTGCGCTCGAACGCGCCCGCGACGGCCTCCACGAAATCCGGCCTGCCGTCCCCATCGACGTCCGTCGGCGAAACCGCAGCGGTGCCTTCTCTGGTGTAGAAAATCAGAAAGTGGCCGTCCTGGGTGAGCAGGCTATCGGTGAACTGGGAGCAAGCCCTTGCGGGGCCCTGCTGGCGTTCGGCAGAAAAAGCAGCCGGTTCTGCGCATGGCTCGCCTGGCGGAGCAATGGCAGGTGTCCCGGTAGCCAGCAACGAAACGGCACTGCCAGCGTGCACCTGGAGGCTTACCAGGCAGAGGGAGGCGACCACAAGGTTGCTCATCGCTGCAGTCCTCTGCGGGGCGGCCAAGGCCCCCCGTGCCTTGGTGGTGGCAGGGCGAGGCCCACTTGATCGAGAAGCCATTTCGCAGAGAGTGTCACCGGGCCCCTCGTGGGAGGAGACGTCAGCACGGGCATAGCCTGCAGAGGACTCGCCTGGCAGAGGTCGGTCGCGTTGCTCCTCAAAGCAAGCCTCCTGGGTCGAAATCCCTCCAGGTTTGGGGACAAGGTCGGGAGGGCAAAGCGCCCCAGGCACTGGGACTCACGCCTTTTCGCCCTCCAGACGAGCGTCAGCCTCTCCGGCAAGAGAAAATACTTCCTTCCCGAACGCGTGTTTGAGAACATAAAGGAGCAAGTCTTGCTCCTTCTGGGCCACTTCGGGAAGTACTTCTGCCACAGTGGCCAGACCACCTTGACGAGGCCCTTGGGCTTCAGCGTACCCGATCTGGCGAGCTCCACGAGGAGGTCGGTGGCTGCCTTGTTGAGATCCTCTGGGGGGTCGGAGTCCTTTTTCGTCGGCTTGAGCTCGGTGAGCGTTCCAAGTGCCGTCCCTTGGAGCTTCTTGCGCGTCTGCTGGATGTCGCGAAGGAGGCGAATGGAGTAGTAGAGAATGCCAAGCAGGTAAGGCATGCAGTGCAGGGGCCCGTTGGCGAGCAGGAGCAGTCCTCCACCGCCGGTCCTTACTCCTCCCGCCCCCGTCTTCTCGCCTCGAAGCTGCTCCTGGTAGGCGGCAATCCATTTGTCCGCGGCTTGGAGAAAGTCTTCAGCGCTCTTGTATTCCATGGTTCCCCTCCCTATGGCGTACAAGGCTGCCTGTTTCCGTTGTCCAGGCTCGGTAGCAATCACACCGCATTCTCGGCACAATGTCGAGCGTGCCCGGCAACGGACCACCCCCAGCTGCCTCAGCAAATACCAGAGGGCCGGACACGCTCCTGGCAGAAGTCCGTGCCAACCTGTCGGCTGCCCCTGGCGATCCGTCGCCTTCAGCCATCCCTTTGGCGGCTAATCGGCCGCGGACCGCCTCTCCGCCTTGTCATCGGGCCGTGTCGTTGCATCCCGGGTTGGCCAAATCCCGCGCGCGGCCGTGCTCTGGCTCACCCGTTACTCGCTGATGGTCGTGTCAGGATGGGTCTATCTCGTCTTCCGAAAAGCCTTTCACGTAGAGGTTCCTCAGCTCGTTCTTTTCGAATTCCTCTGCGTACTTGTCAGCGAGTTCTATCAAGCGGGTAAAGTGCTCTTGAAGTCCTAGCGCCCGCAGGGCCTCCATCCCATATTCCCGCTCGAGGTGTTCCTCTGCCAGCCGTGAGGTCAGCTCCTTCCAGAAGCAATGCTCATCGTAGTCTTCGATCCACCCTTGCCATCTCTCACCCCCTTTCATTCCCATGGTCAACAGGGGTAACTGGGTCGGGTCAAGGTACGCCGCCAGCTCGCGCTCTCCCTCTGGGTTCCCGCAGCTGAACACCTTGTGCAGCAGCTTGGCAGAGCGGTAGACGGCCCTTCCCGGTTCACGGTGGATAGACATGAGCACCCAGTGGGCCAGGGCTAACATGTTTGCCAGAAAGTGGTACTTCCCGTTGGTCACCTCGATCTGCATTGTCTTTGCCTTTCCCTGTTGTGAGTTCGCCTGCAGGCCAAACGGGCTGTTGGCCACCATGCAGGTTCTGCCGCGTTTTTTGTCGATGCCTCCCCGGTGTGCTGGCTACTCTGCCTCCCCCTTCACGTACGAAAGCTGCTCGCGGATGCTGCCGCCTGCCACCGTGAAGATGTCCACACCGCGCACGTAGGAGGCCGTGCCCGAGGTGCCGCTCGGGTGCATTCGCCAGCGCAGCACGGAGCGAGTGCCGAGGCCGGAGACTTCCTCCACCGCAAGCCGGACGTCTGGCCTCTGGTGAAAAAAGCGCTCCCAGAAAGCAACAACCGCCTCTTTTCCGCGAAAGGCACTCCCCTCAGGTGGGGGACCGGCGGTTTCCAGCACGCAGTCCGCATCCAGGAGCTCGGCGATCGACGCAAGGTCATGGCGATTGAAGGCCTCGCTGAACCCCAGGGCGAGGCGTGCCGCTGCTTCCACGCGGGACATGCGCATGAGCGAATCCTCTGGCGGCGAAAAAAACGATGTAGCGCTGCGCTTGCCTGGGTCCCAGCACCGTCCCCCAACCTCAGCGCACCACGGCTATCTTCCTGGTCGTCGCAAAGCCAACAGCTCTGAAGCGGCAGAAGTAAATGCCGTTGGGCACGAGTTCCGCATTGTGGTTCGCGCCGTCCCAGGAGAGGGAATGAAGCCCGGCCGATTGGTACTGGTTGGCCAATGTCCGCACCCGCTGCCCAGCAGCGTTGTAAATTGCCAGCACGACCTGCGCAGGGTGCGGGAGCTCATAGCGGATCAACGTCGTCGTTTGCAAAGGGTTTGGCTGCACAGGATGCAGGAAAAATGAAGTGGGCAGGGGACCTGTGCAGGCCGGGCCCACGCCTGTGGCCACCGGGGCAGAAAACTCGGACGTGTTGCCGTTGGGATCGGTGGCCGTGGCGGTGAGATACGGGCCCACAAATCCCCCAGGCTTGCTCAGTACCCAATTGCCTGCCCCATCTGCTACGGTGGTGCCCTCGAAGACGGCGCCCTGGCCATCGGCATCAGAAAAGACCTCAACCGTCGCCAGAGACACGCACGTGCCCGATGCCTGCGTGGGAGACACAGACGTAATCACCGGCGCCGGGAGTTGCTGATTTCCGCCACTTTGCAATGAGATTCCCTTTACTGCGTTGCCGTGGATGAGGTTACGAGAGATGGTGTTATAGTACGCCTCCCCGTACGAGCCGTCGATGATGATGCCCGTCTGATTGAAGGCGATCAGGTTCTGCTGGCCATCCTCGGGGCCGCCGATGAGATTCCGCTGGGACACGTTGACGATGCGCACGCCGATGGTGTTGCCGAGCGGAGAAAGCCCGGTCGCATCGGTGCCGGTGTAGTTGCCTTGGATCACGTTTTGCCCCGATAGGCCGATTGCCACCGCCCAGGAGTTGCCGGAAATGAGGTTGCGCGCCGCCGGTGAGGCTCCGCCGATGATGTTCATGCTCGCATAAGTGCCGATGGAGACTCCTGCGGTGCGATTGCGCCGCGCCAGGCTGCCTGTGGCGTCCGTGCCGATGAAGTTACCTTCGATGCGATTGCCGCGGGCAGCTTCGCCAAGGAATTCTATGCCGCGGTCAAGTCGCGAGAGGACCAAGCCGCGGACCAGGTTGTTGGCACCGAAAATGAGGATGCCCGAGGTTTCCGAAAGAGCCCCGTCCACTACCACCTTCAGCGACGCGTTGATCGGCTGACCAAAGGGGTTGCTGTTCGGAAAAGCGCCGGGTTGGGTGTAGCCGTCGATGACGGTGCCGCTGTCGGAGAGCTGAAGGCTTTGCCTCAGGTAGATGGTGCAGACGCCAGTGCTATCGCAGCCCGGGTCGGTGGGCGGGATAGCGAAGCGGACCGTGTCCGGTCCCGGATGCGCATTGGCATAGGCAAGGGCGAAGCGAAGCGAGCCGATGCCGGAGTCGGCAGTAGTGGTCACCAGGCATGGCGAGCCGACGATGATGCGGCCGCCAACCACGGTGGCGATGGACAGGACGCGACCGTAGATGTCGGCCAGTTGCACGTTCTCCAGCAGCAACGCCGTCTGTCCTATCGCTTGGGGGGCAAAGACTACGGTAGCGAGGACTCCTGTTCCGTCCGGCCCCTGATTTACCCCAAAGGTGGCAGCCCCAAAGGTCAGTCTTCCAGGCTGGCTGGCATTGTCGATCTGGGGGCCCACGGGGATCACCGTCCTACCGGTGCTGCCGAGAAAGGATCCCACCGTTGCTGAAGTGGCGTGTACCACGTCCGAGGCGTAAAGGAGGTCAAACTGGAACGCGCCGAGGTTCTGCGCGTTATCAACCACAACGTTGAGCGAGCAGGGTTGCCCGGAGAGCGCCGTGAGGCTCTCCGGCACGATCTTAAGCGTGCTCTGTGCCCACGAACTGGCGGCGAGTGCCGCGATGAACACGGCGATCGCCAGCAGTGTGACCAATTTGTTCAAGGGGCCTTTCATGGGTCGTCCTCGCGTTTGTCCGTTCCCTTCCTCCCGGCTTGATGGGCAAGGCAAATGCCGAGGGCGGCGTCCAGATGGTCGGTGGACGCCGCCCTCAGATTGGGGGATTCAGCGCATCAGGATCATTTTCGTCGTCAGCGTGCGCTGGAGAGCGACGAGCTTGCAGAAGTAGAGCCCAGAGGGCAGCGGGCGGCCTGCTTCATCGCATCCGTCCCACGCCACCGTGTGCACCCCTGGGGTGCGCTCTCCGTCGATAAGCGTGCGAATCAATTGTCCTTTCACGTCGTACACCCGCAGCGTCACCGGCTGGCTCCTGCCTTGCTCGCCAGGGAGCTCGAAACGGATGCTCGTCGCCGGATTGAAGGGGTTGGGGTAATTCTGTTGGAGGACCAACTCCCCAGGCATGAGGGGGCTCAGTGCCACGGCATAGGTGATGGCTGACACCGGCACTGGCTGGCCGTGCACATCAACAAGCTGCACGTTCTCCAGCCGCAACGCCTCGTGCCGGTCGAGCCGGATGCGCACCAAGGTGCCCGAACCGGTGGCACCCGAAGATGAGCCGTAACTGAACGCGCCCACCGTCACCCGTCGGCCTTCCTCAGCTACTTGTGGGCCCAGGGGAGTGACGACATTCTTGTCGCTGTCCAGGAACCTGCCGACCTCAAAGGAGCGCAGTTGCAAGGCTTGCGAGGCGACCAGGTCGAACTGGAATCCGGCGAGGTCAGTGGCACCCTCGGCTTCGACCTCGCAGAAATGGCCGGAAGCGTCGTCGCCCTCGCGCACTGTCAGGCGCACGGGCGGAGGCGAGCCCCCCACTTCCGCACGGGCAAGCCCGGCGCCAGGGAGCGGCCTGTTCCACCAAGAGGCCACCAGCTGGATGTCGATGATGTCGATGTCCCCATCGCCCTGGCCCTCGTTGTCCACGTCGTATTGCGGGTCGTAGTTGGGGTCGCCGGCGCGGGTGTTCCAGTGCGCGCACACCAGCTGAATGTCGATGATGTCGATGCGATTGTCGTTATTGACGTCCGCCCAGAAACCTCTTTTCACGGTGATTTCGCCGTCGATCTCGCTCGCCGGGATAACCACGCCGTTGATGTCGCTCACCTGGACGTTTCTGAGGTCCAGGCTGCTGGTTCCCTCGCCTACAGCCGTCCAGCTGATGGTAGCCAAAACGCCGGAGCCGGTCGGTCCGGCCTGGGTGCCAAAGGTGGCGGCGCCGAATACGATCGTACCGGCGGTGGTATCAATTGCCGGGCCGACCGGGATGACAGTACGACCTGTGCTGGCCAGGAATGAGCCGAGCTGCACAGGGGAGCTACCCCGCAACTGCACCACGGCCGGGTCGTAGCCTATTTCGAACTGGAAGCTACCCAGGTTTGTGGCATCGTCGATGACCACATCCGTCGTACCGGTTCGGTTCAGGTAGAGCTGCTTCTTGGCCGGCTCCATCCGTACCGTGACGCCAGGTTCTGTCGCCCCGTTCTGATTGACCGTCACCTGGCAGGGACTGCCGCTTGCCCCGGGTGCAGTGACGGTGATGGTGCCGCTGCGTGGTGTGGTGGATGGGTTCGCGGTGTGAGCCACGGCGATGGTCCCCTTGTTCGTGCCGCTGGCGCCTGAGGTGATGGTCAGCCACGCGGCCCCCTCGGTCACTGTAGCCGTCCAGTTCATTGTGCCGCCGCCGGTGTTGTCTACCTCAAACCCGGTCGTCCCGGCCCTGGCCGGAACGTCGCGTGAAGAAGGCGTTACTACCAGAACCGGCCCCTGCTCTGCAGTAATGGTGAAGGGATGGTCGGTGAGGTCGTAGATATTGTGGGATGTCAGTCGCACCTTTACGATGCAGTTGGTGGACGGCGTGTTGGGGATGGTCCACTGATAGGAACTACAGGGCAACAGCAAATCCACAACACTTTGCCAATGGCTCCCCCCGTCGATGGAATAGTCGATGGCATAGTTGGAGAGTGGGATGAGATAGCCGGTCCAGGAAATGGTCTGCGTGGAGCCCACTGGCCACTCCTCGCCACCGTTTGGGCTGTCCACCCGGAGAAAGCCGAACACATACCTGTACGTGAGTGTATCCAGGTTGGAGTAGGAGGACATGAGCCCGTCCCGCACCGCGGCAACCCGGAAAACATAGGTGTGCCCGACTGCGACATTATCCATCTGATAGGAGATGACATTGGGGCCGAGCAGCGCCAAGGTGTCCCACGGCGCACCGAGACCGTCCTTGTACTCAAGCTGGAACCCAGTTTCGTCGTCCGAGTTGTCCTGCCATGTGATATGGATCTGCGGAACGGTCTGATAAGCCTGAAGGTTTGATGGCGCGCTCAGTGGTTGTGGCCCGCCTCCGCCTAACGGCGTCACTTCGTCGATGTAAATGCCGCCCTCGTAGTACACGCCGCTCATCCTTCCCCAGATGTACACCGCTACCTGTTGGATGGTGTAGTTCGTGGGAAATGTGGGGATGGATGACCAGTCGAACTCCCGGTGATTCCAGACGGCGTTGCCGTCACCATAGACGTCGTGGGTCAGCGCCTGCGCGGTGCCGCTGTAGAACGCTCTTGTCCGCGCCTGGTCGTGGTCGTACACGATGACCCAGAGATTGGCATAGGCCTGGCCGAAGTTGGCCATGCATTCGGCAATCTCCACGGAAAAGCCAGTAGCCTCCTGCCAGGTGGGAGAGCCGGCTAGGTCAGGCGACAGCAGCTTCATGATCCACCAGTTTGCCCCAGGATTGGTGATGCCATGGCCTGCCAACGTGGCCAGTCGTAGCGAACCACGCTGGTCGCCCATCGGGTCGAGCCCTGGTGGGTTCGGGAAGCTCACCGCGTCCTGCCACCCGTCGAAGAAGTTGGAGGAGTAGCGCGTGCTGCCGGTTTCGTCCCATGCGCCATCCAGCGTCCAGCCTTGCACCGTGCCGTCATTGAAGTCGAACTTGCCGTAGGTCGATGCAGCGCCTGAGTGCAGCGCGCCGATGTCTTGGATATCGGCGCTCAATTCGGCCCCGCCACTGCCAGGCGAGAACGGGTTTGGCTGAATGCGGAGGAGGCAGACCTTAGCGCCGGCCGCGATGCCAAAGTCGCTCAAGTCAATGGCCTGGGTGCCCTTGTACTGGCGGAAGGCGGTGAGGTTGTTCGTGGTGCCGTCCCGGCTTACCGCGACCCGGTAGGTCTCGGCCATATCGGCCTCGAACACCACAAAGTCGGCGCCGTCTTCGTTGACGATGACGTTGTCGGTGAAACGGACATCGGCCATGCCGGCACTGCCGCCCGCCACCACCCAGGTGTTGAGGTTGATGTCGGTGAGCGCGGTATTGATGCTGGTGGTGCCATGCGGGAGCAACCCGGCGCCGGGTGGGGGAGAGCCTACTTCAGCAGCTTCGTCTGCAAATGCTGCCCAGGACTGGAAGGTGTAACCGCCAAAGTTTACCTGAGCAAGAAGCAGCGCGGGGAGGAGGAACATCGCCACCGTAACGGTGGCCCGCAACGCATTCGCCCATTTCATGACGCCCTCCTGTTATGATGGTGAGACAGCAGTACCACATCATTCCCACTCCGCACCTCCCCTCGCGACTAATATACCGTTAGCGCATGCAAAAGTCAAGCGGGAAGTGGAGAAAAATTGAGCAGGTTATCAGCCTTCTTGATGCGTGCCTGCGACCTCCTGGTCTCGCAGAATGCCCAGGCGCACATCTAACGGCAATGGGGCCAGGGGCAGGCCCTCGCCTTCCCACACGAAGCGGCGCAGGCATTCAGGATCTTGAGGGAAACGTATGAGCGGGGGGTGATTCTCGTCATGGAGGGGGAGGGGGTCGCCAGGCTCTGCTGCAGCCAAAAGCCGGAGGAAGCTTGGTACTTTGTGCGTCTGGCGCACCTGTCGCTGGAGCGACGAGCGTCGCCGACCAAGGTTCCCGCAAAAGGGTTCCCGCCGGTGGGAGCCAGCCAGCCCTTTCACACCGTGGTTTGCTAAGCCGTTGTTGACTTGCCGGCAGGCGGTACCACTGATGGGTGAGGCGAATACGCCGCTCCCGAAGGCCGCGGCAAAGTTCCTTGTGTCCAAGGTGGCAAGGAAACGGTAGACGCTGTCGGTCATGCCGGTGCTGGCCTCCGACCAGCTGGCCCCATTGTCGGCAGAGCGAAAGATCTCGTCGCTGCTCGTCCCTGCGGAGAGAATGGTGCTGCCTGTGGGCTGGGGAAAGGGGACGGCCGCGGGACTCGGCATAGCCAGCGGCAGGTAGATCGAAACGGGGAATGTCGCTGCGGCTGGTAAGCGACGACCGTTTGGCCCGGCATGGGTACATCGCGGGGACATACTTAGCTCCCTCGCCTTCCGAAGGAAAGGACTCTTTCCCCCCACTGCCTCCGGCCAAAGGCGGCCAGCTTAGGCCTCTCGGTGTTGCAATTTCCCCGATAGAAAAAGCAAATCGCTTCCGCGGAAATTCCCTAGCCAAGCATGCTGCGAATCTCCGCCACGGTCTTCGCCAGCGGCGGGCAGTCGAACCACCGGCGCCCGGTCAACTCGCTGCAGAAGCCCTGGTAGACGAAGGAGATGAGCTCAGCCAAACGTGGAGGAAGTGGCGGAGGGTCCGCGTGGACTGCCGCCTCCCAGCCAATGGGATCGTGCTTCTTTGCCGCATCCACCTCTTCAAACCAGGCGGTTTTCCTGTAGAAGACGCGCGCTACTTCCTTGCTCACCGGCACGCCGTCCATGGTGAAGCGGCATTCGTCAGGGGTGCCGATCACGTCCACCACTATGAGGCGGCGCTGGTCATCAAGACCGAATTCCACCTTGCCATCCTCGTGCACCAGTCCCATGCGTTGTGCTTCGGCAGTGATCATTTCGTCTAGGCGCGAGGCGGCGGTGCGCAGCTCCGCAAGCTCCTGGTCGCTCAGCCCCGCTATTCGTTGTGCCTCGGCCCAGGAGAGGTAGCGGTCGGTTCTTTCCAGCTTGGTGGACACATCGAGAATGGGCGCGTCCAGGACCTGCCCCGGCTGCGGTGGGTGAGTCAAGCCGAGCTCAGCCAGGGTGAGGCTGCCCTGCTGCAGTCGCTTGAAGACGCTCGACCCCGGCGGGAGAGTATTGCGAAAGATGACCTCAAGAGGGAGGAGGATATTGCACAGGTGGGGGCCGTACGCGGAATAGTCGTAGACATTGCCCGTGAGCGTTGGCTGGACGACGTTGAGGAGGGCCACCTCCATGGCCTTCGCGGGAGCGGACAGCTCGGCCAGACGAAACGTGCGCCCATTCTGCACCAGGCCCCGATAGTGGGTGGCCATTCCCATTGCCTCGGCCTTTTCGAAGAAATAGGCACCGATCAGACACAGGGCCTCGCCCTTGTGCGCAATGTGGTCCGGCATCTCCCCCCAGTCGAACACTGAATAGCGGTCGGAAAAGACAAAGATCCCCGTTCCAGGTTGGCGCTCCTTCGGTGGGGCCACAACCTTCAAGTCCTTCACGCTTCCCACGGTGCACCTCCATTCTCTGTTCTGGCACGACAAGTGGATAGAACAGCCTGCAGGGAACTCGGCTTCGGCTGCCCTCCGGTGTCCGAGGTGCCCAAAGATAACACAAAGGGCCGTTTAAGTCAAGTCATAATTGCCTGGGCCGCGCAAAAAAGGCTTGCACTTGTCCGAAAAAAACTTACCTTTTATCCATGTATGAAAGGCGCGGGGTCTCTCACGGCTCTGAACTGGCGGTTCCCTGAGAGCGAGTACGAAGGGCGGTCCTTGGAGCTCGGCAAGAGGAGGACTGGGATGCTCAACTACATCTGGCTGGCGTTAGTGGTCATCGCTCTGGTGGTGGGTGCGGTCACTGGCAAGATCGAGGCCGTCACGCAAAAGGCCTTTGAGATGGCCAACACCGGGGTCGACATCGCTTTGGGCCTGATCGGCATCATGGCGTTGTGGCTCGGCATCATGAAGCTTGCGGAGGAGGCAGGGGTGGTGCGCATGCTCGCCCGGGCCATCCGCCCGATCAGCACGCGCCTTTTTCCGGATGTGCCGCCTGACCATCCCGCCATGGGGGCGATGGTGCTCAACCTTGCTGCCAACTGGCTCGGGCTGAGCAATGCAGCCACGCCCCTGGGCCTCAAGGCCATGGAGCACTTGCAGACGCTCAACCCGAAGAAGGACACCGCCACCAATGCCATGATCATGTTCTTAGCCCTGAACACGGGCAGCATCTCGTTGATTCCCGCCACCATGATTGCCGTGCGGGCCAAGACCGGCGCCGCTAATCCCTGGGACATCATCGGCAGCACGGTCTTTTCCTCCACCTTCGCCTGCATCACTGCCGTCACGGTTACCAAAGTCGTGCAGAGCATGGAAGGAGGCGTGGGGCAGTTCGTCGCCAGCCTCCGGCAGCATGCTAAGGGGATCGCCCTCTTTGCGCTGGTGGTCGTGACCTTGGCCATTCTGGGCGGGCTGGGCCTGCTCAGCGCCGGGCTTGCCCTCCTGCCCCCGGGGTTTTTCAAGAACGCACTGCTCCTTCTTTCCCAGTGGGCAATTCCCGTGCTTCTGTTTATCATTCCGGTGCTCGCCTTCGTGAAAAAGGTCAAGGTCTACGAAACCTTCATTAGCGGTGCCAAGGAGGGCTTTGAGGTCGCCGTCAAGATCATCCCCTACCTGGTGGGCATCCTTGTGGCCATCGGCATGCTGCGGGCGTCGGGGGCGCTGGACGTCTTTGTCCGGCTGCTGGCGCCGGTGACCAACCTCATCGGCATGCCGGCCGAGGTACTTCCGGCAGCTCTCATGCGACCTCTGTCCGGCAGCGGCACATTGGGCATCATCACCGAGCTCATCAACACGCACGGAGTGGACTCTTTCATCGGCAGGTTAGCCTCGACCATCTACGGATGCAGTGAGACGACCTTTTACGTCGTGGCGGTGTACTTTGGGTGTGTGCAAGTGACCAAGACGCGGTATGCGGTGCCAGTGGGGCTGGTGGCGGACGCCGCAGGCGTGATTGCCGCCGTGTTCATCTGCCGGGTAATGTTTCTCTAAAGGGATGGGCATGGCCAAGCGCACGCTCATAGGGTGCAGCTCCGGGGTGTTTGTATTGGCCTCCCATCATGAGTTAGCCTCCAGGAGGAGGCGGAGCTAACATCGGGAGGAGGGGTTTGATGGCAAGAAAGAAGAGTACAGGAGCCAACCAAACCGAGCGCCCGACCTCTCTGCCGGGACGCGAGGAATCGCGGCGCAGGCAGGTTGCGTCCTACGAGCATCGGGACAAGCAGCGTGTCAACAATCCGCCCGTGGGGCTGGTGACGCCGGACACCGACCCCGACGCCGGCCAGCAAAAGAAGACCTACGCCTACGACCCGCACCCTGACCCGCAACTGGTTTGGGCCGGCGAGGACGAAGGCTGGGCAAGACTTGCACGTAATCTTAGGGCCGAGATCGACGAGGAGCGGATCGAGGCCTACCGCAGCACGGTCTCGCTGCCGTTTGAGCCGGGCGAGCACCGGCGCGTCACCGTCAAGATGGTGGACGACCGAGGGATTGAAAGCTTGAAGACTCTCGACTTGAACGGGGCCGGATGATGGACTATGTGCTGACGGAACACGCCCAGGACGTCTTGAGAAAGCGGCAGATTCCGCTCGCCTGGATGGAAAGGGCGTTGGGATCGCCAGAAGCAATCGAGGCTGATCGCGAGGACCCAAACTTGGAACACCGGCTGGCCCGGATTCCTGAGCATGGCAACCGGGTTTTGCGCGTGATCATCAATGGCAAGAGAACACCGCCCCTGGTCGTGACCGTATTCTTTGACCGCAGGAGGACTATCCCATGAAGATTAAGGTGGACCAACAGGCTGATGCGCTCTACTTGAGCCTGAGCGATAGACCTGCGAGCCGCACCGACGAAGTCTCGCCCGGTGTTCTTGTGGATTACGACGAGCAGGACCGCGTGGTCGGCATCGAGATGTTGTACCTGTCCAAACGAGCACCGGACGTTGATCTGCGGCGCTTGCTGTTCGAAACGGTTCCCCAGGCAGAATAGGGCGGCAAAGGTCACTGCTGTGCCTTTGGTGAATCAGGTTTGTCGCAAGTCAAAGCGTGGCGGCAGGCGGTGCGGAAAGAGAACACAGAACTACTTACACGGGTCTTTGACCGCGACTATTCCATTCGCTCAACGGGCGATATGAGGGCCTGGTACACCGGCAAGCCCTGCGCGCGCACGAACAAATCGCACATCAACGTCTGTGCCTATGACAGCACCTGGGAGGCCTCCGACGCCTTTATCCTGGACACCAGCGACGCCGTTGCCGCCTGGGCCAAGAATGACCATCGCGGCCTTGAGATTGCCTATCCCTACCAGGGCGTGAAGCACAAATATCGCCCCGACTTCCTCGTGCGGCTGGCCAATGGCGCAATGCTCATCCTGGAAACCAAAGGCGAAGAGGATGAGAAGGACCGCGTCAAACACCGCTATCTCGACGAGTGGGTGCAGGGGGTCAATGGCCACGGCGGCTTCGGCCGCTGGCGCTGGGCGGTTGCACAACACCCTGGCGAGATTCGGGATGTGCTCCTGAAAGAGGACAAGACGAGGGCGGGAGGCTGACACGCGATTGCAGCGGATGGCGCTATGCGCTGCGGTCGAACCCGGTCGGTCGGCGAACACAGGCTCGTGAACCGCTTCGGCGCAGCTTGGCTGGCGGAGGCCTATGAACGCGCGTGGTAAGAGTTCATCCCCTTTGCCGCTACCAGACGCACCCCACATGCACGCGGTGCTCTTGACGGGGCAGCGCACCGTGGAAGTGGGCAGCGTTCCTCGGCCGTGGCTCCGCGAGCCTGGCCAGGTGCTCTTGCGCATGGCCTACGGCGGCATCTGTGGCTCGGACCTCCACTATTATCGGGATGGCCGAATCGGCGACCAGAAGGTGCATTTCCCGATGATTGTGGGCCGTGAGGGTACGGCGGAGGTGGTGGAGGTGAGCGACGGGGTGCGCAGACTGCGACCCGGACAGAACGTCGTGCTGGACCCCGCCTTGGTCTGCGGTAGTTGCGACCAGTGCCGCGCCGGGCGGGCCAACACCTGTCGGGCGCTGCGCTTTCTGGGAAGTCCGGGAGGCCCTCCCGGCTGCATGGCCGAGTACCTGGTGATGCCGGAGAGCTGCTGTTATCCGCTCCCACCTCAGGTGAACCTGCGCCAGGGCGTGTTGGCAGAGCCCCTTGCCATTGCCCTGCATACCCTCCGCCTGCTGGGTGGCAATCCCCCGCACACGATGGCCATCCTGGGTGCGGGCGCCATTGGCCTTTGTCTCTTGGCCGTGGCCTCGGTCAAAGGCGTGAGAAGCATCTGCGTCACAGACCCCTTGCAGTGGCGGTGCGAGGCTGCCATGCGCCTGGGTGCCGAATGGACGGGAAGCCCAGCCACGGACGTGGTCAGAGAAATTCTGGGAGCGGTGCCGGGAGGCGTGGAAGTGGCGGCCGAATGCTGCGGTGAACAAGCGGCTCTTGACCAGGCCCTTCGGCTGCTGGCGCCGGGCGGCAAGCTGGCCATCGTTGGCATTCCCCGCACCAACAAGGTGAGCTTTGACATCAACCTTCTCCGCCGCAAGGACTTCAGCATCATGAATGTGCGGCGGCAGAACGCTTGCCTGCCCGAAGCGATAGCGTTGCTCGCCGGGCAGCTCCACGACCTCGCCTTGGTCACTCATGAGTACCCCCTTGGCGAAGCGGCCGGCGCCTTCGCCGCCGCTGCCGCCTACGAGCCGGGCATCATCAAGTCGGTTATTTACCTGCAGTAGCGCGCCTACCGCACGACCACCACGGAATTCAGCCCGCCGTAGGGGTCCAGCTCCTGGGACTGGGCAGCCGGATCGTGGATCCACACGGAGCCGTCAATCACGAACTTGTACCGGTAGCGCCCCTCGCGCAAGGGCATGACCAGGCTCCACGCAGTCCGAGAACTGTCCTCGGCTTCCATAGGGTGAGCAACGGGATTCCACCCGTTAAAGTCGCCAGCCACTGCCACGGATCTTGCGGGGCTCGCTGTTCGGCAGGAAAAGCGCACGGCTCGAAAGTCCTTGGTCAAACGTTCGGTGAACGGGCAGTGCGGGAGCAGGTGAACTGGTGCGGCTCTGCCGGCAGGGGCAACAGCGCGAAAGAGGTACGAGCTGCGCGGCGCCATCGTGAGACGGAGGGAGTCGTCGCTCACCGGCCAGCTCCGGCCCGAGAGCTCGTCCACCAACTCCCGGTGTCCGGAAAAAAGAGTGCCTGCTAAAGGAATGGACCTGACTTCTTCGTAGCTCGAGGTGTTCAGCACCACCATTGCCTCCTCCTCGGGGAGGGCGCGCAGGTAGCAGTACACGCCATGGTCCACGTACAGGTCCACGGTCACACCTTGCCGCAGGGCAAGAGAGGCGCGGCGCAACTGCAGTAGCCGGCGGCAGTGCGCCACCAGATCCGCGTCCCTTCCTGTGACTCGTTCCCACGGCATCATCAGACGATTCAAGTAGTCCTGGCTCTCGCCGGTGGAGGGGTTGACCGGCGCCGCCCCTTCCAAGGCCACCTCGGTGCCGTAGTAGAGCATGGGCAGGCCCTCGTGGGTCAGAAGAAAGGTGAGGGCCAGGGAAAGCTTCCGCTTGGCATCGTCCCCTGCCCAATGGCTGAAGCGGGCAACGTCGTGATTATCGATGAGCGGAGAGAGCAGCATCTTCCCGGATCGTGCCTGGTTGGTCCGCACGTGGGAGCTTAGGAGGCCCACAGAGGCGCCCTGAGCAAAGACGCGGTTGAGGGTGTAGTAGAGGGGAATGTCGAACAGGGCGTTGAACCCCAGGTCCGCGTATTCCGCAAGGTAATCGACGCTGCCCTCGAAAACCTCGCCTAAGAGCAAAAAGTCGGGCCCCGCAAAGCGATGGATGTCGTCGCAGTATTTGCGCCAGAAGGCCTTTGGCGCATGCTTCACCGCATCCAGGCGAAAGCCGTCGCAGTCGGTCTGCTCGATCCAGTACTTGGACATGTCCAGGAGAAACTCGTACACGTGGGGATTCTCTTGGGCAAGGTCCGGCATGCCGTGCAACTCGCGCGTCTCCAATTGCGCCTGGTCCTGCCAGTCGTTGATGCTGGTGGAGGCGTCCTTGCCGCTGTGGGGATGGAACCAATGCCGGAAGCCGCGTCGCTGCCAGTTATCCGGATTGGCGACCCAGGGGTGGTCGGGCGCGACGTGATTGCAGACAATGTCCAAGATGACCTTCATCCCTCGGCGGTGTGCCTTGTTGACCAGCTCGCGCAAGAGCTCCAGCGTGCCAAAATGCTCCTCCACGGAAAAGAAGTCGACGGGCTGGTAGCCGTGGTAAGCCCACCAGCCCATGAAAGACGAGTCGCTGTTGTCGTATACGGGTGACAGCCATATGGCGGTCACACCCAGTTGCTGAAGATAGTCGAGCTTGTTGATCACCCCTTGCAGGTCGCCCCCTTGGTAAGTCTTGAGCCAGGCAAGGTGTGTTGGATCGCCATCCCATAGGCGGTGGCTGGCCAGGACGCGACCGCGGTTATTGCTCGTGTCCCCGTCGCAGAAGCGGTCGATGAGCAGAAAGTAAGTCACTTCATCTCTCCAGTCGATGCCTTCGTGCCAGTGGGAGGCACGCTCCGCCTGCACCAGTGGGGCATGCCGTGGACCGTGCTGCGGGCCGCATCCCATGGAGAGCACGAGCAGCACGGCGGCAACGGTGGCCCGCAGGTGCGTCTGAAGATGTCGAGCTGACCTGTGCGCCAATGGCTTGGCTCGGCGCGGAGCGTTCATCGCATCGTCCTCCTGGGTTGTAGGGTCTCGGCACCGCTTGCTCAAGGCAAACTATACATTTTGTGGCAGAGATGCAAGCGTTTTGTTCTTGACTTTTACCCACGAATTTCCTAATCTATGCGCAGACCGGTCAGCGAAACAAGAGGAGGAGGGTTATGGAGTACGTCAAGCTGGGTCGCAGTGGACTGAAGGTCAGCAGGATTTGCCTTGGCACCATGAACTTTGGGCCGTACGCCCACGAGCGCGAGAGCTTTGCCATCATGGACAAGGCTTTTGAGCTGGGGATAAACTTCTTCGACACGGCCAACGTGTACGGGTGGAAACTTGGCGAGGGTGTCACGGAGCAGATGATTGGTTCGTGGTGCGCGCAGCGCCCTGGTCGCCGCGACCAGATAGTGCTCGCCACCAAGGTCTTTGGCAAGATGGGGGAAGGCCCGAACGACGGCCGCCTTTCTGCCTACCACATCTGCCGCGCCTGTGAGGATAGCCTGCGACGGCTGCGCACCGACCGCATTGACCTCTATCAGATGCACCACGTCGACCCGGAGACGCCGTGGGAGGAGATATGGCAGGCCATGGAACAGCTCCTTCAGGCCGGCAAGGTCCTGTACGTGGGGAGCAGCAACTTTGCCGCCTGGCACATCGTGTACGCGAACGCCGTGGCCGCGCAGCGCCATCTGTTCGGCATCGTTTCTGAGCAGAGCAAGTACAACTTGACGGTGCGCGCCATCGAGTTGGAGATGATCCCCATGTGTCGCGCCTTAGGCGTAGGCCTCCTTCCGTGGAGTCCGCTGGCTGGGGGGCTGTTAGCCGGCGTTCTCAACGAATCGGTGGAGGGGCGCCGCGCCAAGGACGATATCAAGAAGGCGCTGGGCAAGTACAGGGTGCGGGTGGAGAGGTACGAGGCCTTTTGCGCTCAGCGTGGGGAACCGCCTGCTGCCGTGGCGTTGGCCTGGTTGCTGCACAACCCGGCCGTGACCTCGCCCATCATCGGGCCGAGAACCGTGGACCAGCTGGCCTCTGCCATGCGTGCCTTGGAGATTGAACTTTCCGCCGCAGACCTCGCCCAGTTAGACGAGATCTGGCCGGGTCCCGGTGGCCCAGCGCCCGAGGCGTACGCGTGGTGAGGCCCTCAACGCACAAGCGCGGAGCGACAAGGTGAGCGAACGACCTTCCCTTGCAGATATCAGAGAGGCGCACGCGCGGATTGCGCCTCACATCCATCGCACCCCGGTGGTCAGGAGCCGCAGCTTAGACAAACTGGTGGGTGCCGAGCTGTTTTTCAAGTGCGAAAACCTGCAGCGCAGTGGCTCGTTCAAGATTCGCGGTGCCACCAACGCGGTGCTGGCCTTGGGGGCCGAGGAGGCTTCTCCTGGCGTGGTGACCCATTCCTCCGGAAATCATGCGGCAGCACTGGCCCTGGCCGCCAGTCTCAGGGGAATCGTCGCGCACATCGTCATGCCGGAGAATGCGCCCACGGTCAAGGTGGCGGCAGTCAAGGCCTACGGTGGCCGCATTACCTTCTGCTCGCCCAGCATGGAGGCGCGCCAGGAGGCTGCAGCCCGCATCATTGCAGAAACAGGTGCAACCCTCATTCATCCCTACAACGACCACCGCATCATCGCCGGTCAGGGGACGGCAGCGCTGGAGCTCCTGGAGGGAGTCGAGCATCTGGACATGGTGCTGGCGCCGGTGAGCGGGGGTGGTTTGCTGAGCGGCACGGCCCTCGCGGCGAGAGGCTTGCGGCGGCAGGTGCAGGTCCTGGGCTGCGAACCGCGCAATGCCGATGATGCCTTCCGATCGCTACGGGAAGGGCGCATCGTCACGAATCAGCATCCTGCCACCATCGCCGACGGCCTGCGTGCGAACCTGGGGGATAAGACCTTTCCCATCATTCGCGAGTTGGTGGACGACATCGTGCTGGTCAGCGAGGAGGAAATTGTGCAGGCCATGCGCTTGCTCTTCGAGAGGATGAAGCTGGTGGTGGAGCCCTCAGGGGCAGTTGCCTTGGCCGCGGCGCTTTCCGGGAGCGCCAAGGTGGCAGGCAAGAGGGTTGGCATTATCCTCTCGGGAGGCAATGTAGACATGAGTGCCTTCTGTGCCTCGCTGCTGCCTCAGGCGGACTCGTAGAGATAGGCCCTTTAGGCTCGCGGTTACTATTGCAGTGAAAGAGGGAGGAAGTATGCGCCGAGCATGGTGCACGCTCCTGGTGATGCTCACGATTGGTGCAGCAGTCGCTGCAAAGGGCCAGGGGCAGTATGAACAGGCCTTACGCGCCTACCGTGAGTTTGTCCAACAGCAGATGGCTGCGGACGGCATCCCGGGTCTCTCGGTAGGTTTCTACAAGGACGACTTCACATGGGCGGACGGCTTTGGTTACGCGGATGTGGAGAACCGCACACCTGCGACGCCGCAGACCTCCTACCGTCTGGCCTCAGTCACCAAGTCCATGACCGCAGTGGCCATCTTGCAACTTGCAGAAAGTGGGCTGGTCGATTTGGATGCTGAGGTTCAGCGCTATGTCCCCTACTTTCCGCGCAAGCCATGGCCGATTACCGTGCGCCAACTCCTGGGCCACCTGGGTGGCATCAGTCACTACAAGAACTACGAGGTGGAAGGAAGAATCAAGGAGCACAAGGATACCCGTGAGGCCATTGAGATCTTCGCACAGTTTGACCTGGTGGCGGAACCGGGCACAAGCTACCACTACAGCAGTTACGGGTACAACCTTCTTGGCGGCGTGATCGAGGGTGCGGCGAAGCAAAGGTATGGTGACTATCTGCGCACGCATCTTTGGCAGCCACTGGGCATGGTCGATACGCGCATGGACGATCCGGAGGAGATAATCCCCAACCGTGCGCGAGGTTATCGCCTCGTCGATGGTCAGCTGCGTAACTCAGAATTCGTGGACGTCAGCAGTCGGTTTGCCGCCGGCGGCACACGCTCCACCATCCTGGACCTTCTCAAGTACGCCCGTGGTCTTGACAGCGGAAAAATGCTCAGTCCGGAGAGCCTCGCAGCCATGTACACCTGCATGGTGACGCGCGGAGGGCGCTATACGGACTATGGCATGGGGTGGGTGGTGCGGCCGTTCAACGGGCACTTTTGCGTGTACCACACCGGGGGGCAACCAGAGACGCGCACGCTGCTGTTCCGTCTGCCGCGGCTGAACTTCGCCTTGGCGCTTGCCTACAACTTTGAGGGCGGTGACCCTTTGGCCTATGCGGAGCGACTGATCCAACTGCTCCTCGACGAGCGGCGTGCCCGCGCCTACCTCGCTTCACCCGTCGAGAGGGCGTTGTACAGCGCTTTGCAGGAGATCTTTGACTACGGCTTGGCTTACTGTGAACGCTACGGATGCCCGGTAACTGCCGACCCTGCCTCTCTGGTGCAGGCATTTGACTACGTGCGTCGCTGGGTCTGTCTCGATTCTTTGCGCCGAAACTACGAAGGGACCAGGCGCAAACTCCAGGAGGGACGGCACCCGGTGGTTGGGGAACCTTTTGTGGTCGTCGGGTCGCACATGGCGCAGGTGCTGGCAACGCGCTGTGGAGACAAGGCACTATCGCGATACCACCGAGAGGGGCCATTGCTCTTTTTCGCTGACTATGCCCGGGCCGGCGAGGATCGGCCTGGCTGCTGCAACTTGCCTCCTGAGCTGGTGCAGCTCGTGCGCGCCTGGGCAGAAGAGTGGGCAAAGACTTGGACTCCTATGGTGAGGCAAATGGTCACCGCCCCCTCTGTTGACCTGAATTACCTCGAAGCCAATCTGCGAAGGTGCTTTGCGGGAGCGAGAGTCTACCCCGACTTTGCCGCAGAAATCGGCAAGCTCGTGGAACACTATGCCCTTCGGGGACAGGCTCGCGAGGCGGCGCGTGCGGCGCAACTGGGCGTGGAGTTTTACCCTGGGGTAGCACGGCCGTGGCTGATGAAATGTTTGGCAGAAGTTTGTTCTACCGAAAATGCGAAGGCTCAGGAGAGCCTGCGCAAAGCAAAGGAAAGGGACAGAGAGCGAGAGCGCCTGGTGCCTTCCGCCGTGGGCGAAATGGCGGCGCGGTTGGCAGAAGCCGGCAAGCTGGCGGAGGCGTTGACGCTCCTTGAGATTGCCATCGCCGAGTACCCAGGAGAGGCCACACTTTATGACGGCCTGGCAGAGCTTCACCTGCGCCGTGCGCGTGGCTATCTGCGCCAGGCCATCGAGCTGGACCCGACCTATGAGAGCGCGTGGGAAAGGCTGCAAAGGCTCCGGTGAGCAAAGGTACCCTTTGGGGCCGCCGCAGGGGCGGTGGGAGCGCTGGCGATCCAGTTGCCCGGCAGGGATGCGGAGTGCGAAGTTTCCTCGTCCCCGATGGTGGGAGTTAGCAAGGAGGGCCTGGTCGTGGTGCCACGAAGATTTTTCTCCTGCCTCGAAGAACGAAGATAGGGCCTGAGTGGACATGTGTCAGAAGGCGAGAGGTCTGAGGGAACTCCCCGGGCGAAGTCGGCATCTGTTGGCCAGCTTCACACCCGCGCGGCAGCAGAGTAAGGCTTCCTGGCGGGGAGGGCTGCGAAGGCCGAAAGCGCCACGTTCGCCCCGGGGCCGGTTGCCCAGGTGCTGACCAGCGGGTCGTCGACCACGCCATTGCCATCACCGTCGTAGACAGGCGACAAGAGCCGTTGCCGGATTGGGGTCGGAATCGCCGCTGCCGCCGTCGTCCTTGAGCGCCAGTGCCCACTACCTGCGGCGGCGCACATAGCCCAGCACGAGGGGCGGTGGTACCACAGCCCACCAACATGGCTGCCGCATCTCCGACAGAAGACCGGAAAAAGGAGGCGCCAGCGGATGATCAAAAGGCATGGCCCATGCTGAAATAGAGCATCCCTCTCCGCTCTCCAGCGTGGCGGTCCATGTTGACCCCGTAGTCAAGTCGCGCCAGACCGATTGGGGTGTTCAGCCGCAGCCCCACCCCCACCGTAGGCCGCAGGTCGGAGAGCTTGAACTCTTGCGGGGCAGACCAGACGTTTCCGGCCTCGGCGAAGACCACCGCACCTACAGACTTGTACAGCGCCTGACGCACTTCCAGAGCGTTGACGAGGAGCTTCAACCTGCCACCCAAGGGCAATCCTCTTGCATCCAATGGGCCGGCCTTCCGGTAGGCCAGACCGCGGAGAGAGTTGGGTCCTCCGGTGTAGAAGCGCTCGTGCAGCGGTATCTTTTGCATGCCACCTGGCGTGTCCATCCAGCCGAGTTCTGCGCCAGTGGCAATGACGGTCGAAGCGCCCACTGCGTGGAACCACTTCATGCGACCTGTTGAGCGCACGAAGCTATCCGTCCCCCGCAGAAACAGCCCGGCAAACTCATTGCTCCATTCGAGTAGGATGCCAGAGGTAGGGTTGAACATGTTGTCGCGGGTGTCGTGCACCGCCGTGAGCTTCAAGCCCCTGATGACGGTTCGCCTTCTTTCCGGGGCCAGCGTGACGCGAATGTGGGATAGCTCGGCTATTTCGTTCTTGAAGGTCAAGACAAGCGAAGACCGGGCAGCGAAAGGGCGACCAAGTCTGATTGTATTGGCAACCCGGCGGATATCGAAGCCTGGTTCCTGCAGCTGCTCGGCGAGGAGGTTCACGTCGGTGCGCAGCGGTGTGCCAAAGGTCCTCGGTTCAGTGAATGACATCTCCAGGCCGCGATTGACAAAGCTCGCGCGCGAGGCCAGAGCGAATTTGCGCGCCGTGCCGCGCCAGTTGCTGTTGGCTATTTCTACTCGGCCCCGCCACCTCTCTACCGATTCGTAGCCGAAGGCTACGGTGAATTCCCCCGAGTCATTCTCCTTAAGGTCGACCAGGATGTCACGTCTTGTTGAGTCGCCACTGGCGGCCGGTTGCGGGCGAACGAACACTCCTCGGAACAGACCGGTGAGGTACAGCTTGCGCTGTGATGAGAGCAGACGCGAGTACTCCACCACATCGCCAGGTTTGAACTCCAATTCTCTGAGCACAACCCTGGGCCGAGTCTTTTCTAAACCCACAAGGCGGACTTGGTCGATGGTACATCTTGCCTTGGCCCGTACGCGGAAATCGATCAGGGCACGGTGGGTCTCATGGTCGAGGCGCACCTCCGGAGTGACTTCTGCGTCCAGGTAGCCGTTATTGGCGTAGAAGGTCAGCAACGAGAGCGTTGCCGCCTCCACCTTGTTGGCCTGGAACGGCTCCCCTGCTCGGATGTCGATCTTTGCAAGCAGCACTTCGTCGCTGAACACCTGGTTTTCGAAGACGCTCACTCCTTCTACGCGGGTCAGTTGGCCCTCGTCCACGTGGATTTCCAGATGGACCACGCCCCGGGCAGAGTCCACCCGCGCCAGCTGGCCGGTTACCTGTGCCTGGAGATAGGCATGTTGACGGTAGAAAAGCTCGACGGTTTTCACGTCTTCTTGGAAAACCTCTGGGAAGAAGTACGAACGTCGGAGAAAGGATGTGGGGCGAGAAACCACTATGCGGCGCAGTTGCGCAGCGCTGAATGCGTGGGTGCCTTCGAACCGAAGCGAGCCGATCCCCAACCTCCGAGCGTCCTTCGTCGCCCCCAAGCAGATAGCCGCTCCTGAAAGGAGCCAGCTCAGCAAGACAAGTTGTGATACGACGAAGCGCCTCATCTGAACCCTAAGCTGTACTTCAATTCGAGCGCTGAGCGCCCGCCCTGGTCTGTCTGGCCTTGGACAGACAGGTGCCTGGAGAGGCGATAGTCCAAACGGATGCTCTGGTCATTGAGATGACCCACGGTTGTTCTGTATGTAATGCTCATACGGCCTGTTACCTTCTTGGAGGCGACTAATTGCGGGCCCCACTCGCGCCCAAACCTGAACAGATTGCCTTCAATGCTCATTTCCTGTAGACCGAAGAGAGTGCTTACCTTGCTGGTCGCGTAACCGGAAAGGCGTTGACTGGACAGAGTTGCCAGTCGTTGTTGCAGGACGTCACTTAGGCCTGTGTCTGGGCCCTTGGCCGTCAGCTGCTGGCGTCTGGCGCCCAAGGTCAGCAGGGCAAGTATGTCAGCTCTGTCCAAAGGAGGGTCAGAGGAGAGATCGATAACGGTCTGGTCCAAAGGCCCCTTGACGGAAAGGGTGATCGTGTAGTCTTTGCGCTCCAGCGTCTGATGGCTCTTCAGCAATGCCTGGGCCTCCAGATCGACGAGGGGGTTCGTACGAACCGGATCGACAAAGTCCAGCACCCCTCTCTTGACCTCGAACTTGCGGTCGAGGTAGAGGATGTATCCCTCGCGCGCCTGCAGTCGCCCGGATATGTTGGGTTGCGTTGCACTGCCCTGCAGGCTCAACTCGGAGAGCAGCCGCAAGCGCGCCAGGTTGTTGTCGATCCAAAGCTTTTCGCTCTCGCGTAGCCGCACATTCAGACGCGTCTGCCGCAGGAGGGTCGGCAGCTCCGGCCTGGGCCGTGGTGTGGAGCGCGCGAGTGCCACCAAGGACTGGGGTGTGAATCGATAGCGAAGCCGAGATTCGCCCAGCACTACATCACCGTCAAGCAGGTAGTAGCCGCTTTCCTTTCTGTAGTTCAAGCGGGCAGCGCTCACCGTCACGTCGGCCACGTTCGCGCGCGCGATTCTTAGATTGTCGAGCCTGACTTGCACATTGATGTCGTCGAGCGTGCCTGCAGTGTGCCGCAGGAAGCCCGACCCGCAGAGGGTGCCACCGTCAATCCTGGCGAACAGAGTGTCCAGGTGCACGGCGTCTTGGTGAAACTCCAGCCGCACTAGGCCCTGGTCCACCTGTTCCTGGAGCTGCGGCAGGCGCAAAGAGACCCCGCCCACTGCCACGGTGCCCTCAATTTCGGGGGTGCGCATTGGGCCTCGCGCGGCAAGCTCCGCAGAGCAGACGCCGCGCAGGCCTTCCGTTGTCCCCACAAAGGGCTGCAGCAGAGAGAGATTGAGCCGCTCCGCTTGGAGGCGACCCCACAATGAGTCGTGCCGGGCGGTGCCCTCGGCACGAATCTGCCCGGAGTCTGCTATGGTCCCACGAAGGTCAAAGTCATATGCCTTCCCCCACCTGCTGGTAACTCGCCCGTGGAAATGAGCAGGCGCCCCGAAAACCCGGGCCTTCACCAGTTCGACAAGCAGCGTGGAATCTTGCAAGACCGCGAGGAGGTCAACCCCGGTGGCCAGAACTCTGTCGGTTGCTCTGGTCACGCCGCCCTCAGTCAGGCGCAGAGAGCCGCGAAAGCGCGGATGCGCTACCGAGCCCTCGCAGCGCAGGTCGCCGGCAGCCTGGCCTGACAACGATATGGTGGCCGGGAGCAACGGATTTAGTGAAGCCACGTTGAATCCCTCTCCCTGCACGTGGGCAGAAATCCTGCTGGCGGATGTCCACCAGCGGCCCCGCACTCCCGGGTGTACGGGTGCAATCGTCACTGTGGCGCGGGTCGACTGCCCCCCGACTGCAAGCTCCAACATCGGGGCAGTCAATCTGTTCCCGGTCAGCACTACCTCGCCGCGCAGGGAATCCAGTCGGCTGGCTGCGTACCTTGGTTCGCGGACCAAGAACCGAAGCTCCCCTGTCGGGACATCGCGGTTTTGTCCGACTTTCAAGTCAAGGTCCAGCAGACCGCCGAGATCGAGGTTCCTGGGTGCGAGCACCAGGAGGTCGCCGATGCTCACGCCCTTGGCGTGCACGGACGCTGACCACTGGTGGCTGCTCGGCGCAGAGAAATTCGCATCGATCGTGCCCACGGAGCGGCCTTCTGTCAGCGACTGCATTGATTCCAGAACGGACTCGGGCTCAGGACTCGGTTGCGTGGCCTGCAGTGGCACGATGCAGAGGTTGATCGTCGCGTCTCCTTTGCGTGCGGTCATTTGGTAGGTGGCGCGCCCATCCACCGAGAGGGAATCCGTCCGCAGGCGCAACCGGTCCAGCCGCAGCTCCCCTTCCGCTGTTGAGAGCGCGATCTCTGCATGGTCGAACCGGTAGCCTGTGAACGCCGTGTCCTGCAGTCTTATGAGCACATTCCCGCGAGGGCTGGTGAGCGGCCCCCGGGCGCCGGCCTGGTAGAAAAGGTTCCCGGTCAGACCGGAAAGATGGAGCGGCGGCCGGTCCGCATCGATGGGGGACAGCGCTCCCCTGATGAACAGGGCAAGCAACTCCACCCCGTGGCCGGTGACGGCGATTTCGGCGCCCAGGGTGTCCATGGGGAGGTTGCGAAAGGTGAGTTGTCGTCCGGCGAGGCTGGCATGCAGCTTCGGTGAGGTGATGGTGCCGTCCACGGTACCAGCAATGGCGAGTTCACCGGAAAGCTCCCCCACATTGCCGAGTCTGGTCAGCAAGCCGACGTCGCTAACAGAGCCAGAAAAAGTACCCTGCAGACGAGAACCGCGCAGCGTGGTCTGTGCCGCTATCTCTGTCTCCCCTTGTTTGAGCAGAAACTGCCCGATCCCTCGGTTCAGCCTTAGCTGCAGAGAGAGCCCTGGCATTGGCTCGGGGCCGAAGCGAAGGAGAGCGGCCAGGAGGCTTCCCGTGGCGCGCACGCTATCAAGGGCGGTACCGACTCCTCGCCACTGCAGTTGCGCGCCCAGCTTGCCGCTCAGCTTGGCACCTTCGCCGTACAGCCATCGAGCCAATAGCGCCAAGTCGAGGTCTTCGGCCTGGAGGACAAACTGGTGTCGTAACGCCGGATGTCGGGTCATGACACCAGAGCAGGATACATAGCCGCCCAGCAGATCCATGTGCATTTGTTGCAGGTTCAGAGTGTCTTCTTGCCAGGTTGCGTTGAGCCTCAGGTCTACATCCTTGAGATTGCCTATTGAGGCAGAGCGGATGTCTATGCAAGCCTGGAGCGCGGGTATTCGCAGGGTTCCCCCGAGGTCAAAGGTACTGCGCAGCTCTCCGGCGAGCTGGCTGCAGCCGCTTCCTGTCGCCTTGGCCAGAGCCTGCGCCAAAGGCCCGAGCTCGCCGCCTAACTCGAACTTGCCGTTGAGCTTGGCCCCCTGTCCCAAGACCGCCTGGGCTTTGCCAGCGAGTGTCAGGCCGGGAAGGTGCAGCGTCAATCCAGAGAGGAAGGCACGCTCCGGGCTCCATTCTCCCTCCAGCTTCAAGTCGCCAGTGAGGAGGGGCTCTTCGCGGTAGAGCGCGCCGAGGGAATCAATTTCCATCGTGCACAGATAGCGGTTCTCTTCCAGCCTGGTCAGATGCGTGGCAAGGTTCGTGGCGGCCAGTCGGCCCGACGTGCGCAGGTCTTCGAGGCACAGGGCTGAATTGGTTAGGTCGAGGCGCTCCACTTTGACCTTGATGCCGCCGCCGGCAACGCCGCGCCGTGGTTGCTCCGGCTGGACTCTCAGTGGTAGGTCGAAGGTCCCGAGGCTGTCCCGCCTCAGGCGGACCATTAGGCCATCGAGCTCGACTCTCTTCAGCAGGAGCTGCCCCTTGCACAGCGCCAGAACCTTGTAGTCAGTTCTGGCATAGCGCAATCTGAGGAGAGTTCCCGCGTCTGGGGCGCTTTCAGGCCGGATGGCCACATTGCCAAGCTGGAGCCGAGAGACGAGGTTGGTTTCCAGTTCTCCCACCGCGACTGGAAGGCCCAGAGCGCTGGAAATGCGGGCTTCCACCACCTTGCGGAGAACAGCTTCGCCTGGGGGGCAGCTCAGGAGGACCAAACACAGGCCGAGCACGCCGGCGAGCAGGCCGAGTGCAGCCAGGACCCGACGGACAAGAAGTCTTCTTCTAGGTAATCTCACGCGCTTGTGCTTCCTCGATGAAAGGGGGCCGGTAACGTCACCTCGGGCTGCGCAGGGCGAAGCCACTGCGCGGGCAGCGTTGGCCGCGGCTTTGAGGAGAATAGGAGGAGGAGGACGCTTCAGACACCCGGGACAGGAATGTCGTCCTGAGAAGGACAGGTCCGGTTTGTGTCATGTGCGACCTCATGCATCCAGGGACATGCCACAGCTCCGCGGCCTCCTCAATCCGCGCGCGATACCCAGACTTCCGCGTCCCAATCCCCGGCCTCGGCAGCGACTCCTGAGAAGATGAGCGGCTCCCAAAGCACTTGCTTCTTCGGCGGGCTACCCAGCCGGACGGACCGGATGAGGGACACAAGTGCCGGGCGGGCTCTTGCCGGCTTCGATCTTTGCACCGCCCGCCTGCAAGCCGACGCGTCTGTGGAACTTGACCCAAGTCGCTCGGCGGGCCCTTCACCATATGTCTCACGTCCTGAGGCTAACGTCCCGTGGCCAGTGTTCTTTGCCAAATGTATAACAAAATCGAGCTACTGGCAATCATTTTTTGGTGGACGCTGCCAACGTCCTTTCTTCGCGCTCCGCCAACGCCGGTGTTCACCCGGCGATGGATCCCTGCCGGCCAGAGCCGATTACCGTGGGGAGCGCCAGCTCAGGCCTGCGCAGCCCCCCGAGAAGGCACAAGTTCTTCCGACCAGCGGTCTTCGCCGACAGGGGCGGTCATGCGCATGTCGGCCACGTCTCCTGGTGCAACCAACTGCAGGAACGGCAGGATATCGGCCGGCGGTGTAGTGACCTCCCAGGGGACTTTCCGTTGTGGCAGAAGCAGAGCGCACGTGGGCGGCGTTCCTGCAGACCAGAAGGATCCCCCTTTGATACGGGGGTCATGCAAGGGGAGAACCAAGCCCTGCCGGCACGGCAGCATTGGCAAAGGATTGGCAAAAACCTTGCTCCTTCTGCACTGGATCTCTCCCGCCAAGAGGCAGGCAAGCATGCGCAAGACATGGCCCTTTCACTTTGGCGCGGGGGCGCAAACCTCCGCGTGATGGTGGCATCTGAGCCCAGGCGGGCGGGGCGAGCGAGGAACTCTTCGGCGGGGCAGTCATAGGGTTTCCAGAGAGTCGCCTCAGTCCGTCGTCGGCGTTTAGGAACCGGCGTCTGGCCCCACGGCGAGAGAGGGCGCATTTTCTGGTCCTGAAGGAGTCTGATCAGGGGTTTGGTGCAACGCTCGAGGCGCGGCAAGTGCGGTGCCGGGCGTCAGTGGACCTGGCAATCCATGGCGTCGTCCTCGCGCCACGCAGGACCCATGTTGAAGTCCTGCTTGGGACGGCCGTGTGAGCGGGATCTTGTTGCACTTGATTGCTACACAGGCCACCGAACCCGAGCGTTGATGAGCTGTCCAGACGATTTTGTCAGGCCCTGCCGTACCGGGATAAGGGCCCGCTAAGAGGCTGCGGCTGCTTCGCCCCAGGACCGTGGCCTCACCGTAGTGCGTCGCCATGTGGTCTTGCCTTCCCCACACTGCTCTTCCCGCGGCCTGCCGCCGATGGCAGAACCGGGCGACAAGCAGGTGCTCAGGCAGAAAAACGGCGCACGTGCACCCGGAGCTCTGTTCCCCCTTCAGGTAGCCCAAAGCTTTGCCGGAACGGCTGAGGGGAGAAGAGGGGCGACATGGGCCGGCCCCCTACAGATGCGCGCGGCGTCATCTGAGCAAGAGGCACTTGTTGGTGACCTCCAAGGTGCCGGCCCGCAGCCGGTATACGTAGACACCGCTGGGGAGCTCCCTGCCATCGAGAATAGCAGCATGTTGCCCCGCAGCCTGTGAGCCTTCGACCAGGGTCAGCGGCTCTTCGCCCAGCACGTTGTAGAGCTTCAGCGTCACGAACGCTGGGTGAGGAAGCGAATAGCCAATGGTCGTCGTTGGGTTGAAAGGGTTTGGGTAGTTCTGTCCCAGGAAGAAGAGCCTCGGCAGGTCATCCATGCCCTCTGCCGGCTCCACGGATGTGCTGCCCGTAAGCCAACGGAGAATCCTTTCCACCAGCTCGGACGCCACAGTGGGTTTGGGGCCGGTGACCTTTTCTACGCCAAATGCCAGATAGACCAGACGGGCGCCGGTGTTAGGCTTCTCGTATCTCAGGCCGGCAGGCGCGTTCCCCGGTACGTACTTGAGAGTGGGCGTCGCAGGGGGCAGGGCCTGGATGACGTCAGGTGCCGTGCGGTGTCCTTCACCCGCCGGCGTCTTGGCTAAGCCAACGACCATGCCGCCGCCGATCGGGTCCCCCACGACCCCGACAGCCGCCGTGGCGTTGCAGCTATCAGCGGCGAACACCGTGCACAGGTAGTCAGCAAGAAAGAGCGAGTCCGCTGTTGAGCCGTCCCCACCCAGGTCGTACGCGATGTTCTGTCCGCAGAGCAACAGCCTTCCGCCCTGCTCTAAGAAGGCAGCAAGAACTGATTGCTCCTCGGCGGTGAGGCTGTTTTTCCGATCATCGCCGGTGAGCCAGACGACTGCCTCATGCGCCTTGAGCAGCTCCAGTGCCGGGCAGCCGTTGGCGGCAACTTCCCAAACATCCGGGATGAAGATGTTGGCGTAGACCTCCTGGTAGGCCTGTCCATCATCATCGTCAACCAGGAGCACAGTCGGCGTGCCAATGACCAGACGGAAGCTGTCGACCTTCGCATAGCCGCGGTTGGCGCCTATGTCCAAGTAGAACGTGCCGTAGTGCGGGCTGGCGTTGGCGTGCGCCGAAAGGGAGAACGGATTGGCGTCGTTAGATGTCCTTTCTTCAGGGGCTATGTTGCCAAAGAAGGAGGTGATGTTGCCGAGCTGGACGTCCGCACCGGCGGTGCTGAGGCTTGCAGTGACGTTCGTGGCGTCGACCCAAAGGTTGCGGAGGGTTACCACCAACTGCACCGTTTCTCCCGCGTCGGCGCGACCATTGTTGTTGCCGGCCTGGTCAGCCACCGTCACCTGATCGACACGGATGTCGGGCAGAGTAAAGTCAGAAAAGGGGAAGGGGCTCAGACTGATGACGGTGGTCGGCAAGATGCCCATGTCTGAGGTCGCCACGCTGTACTTGGCTCCGGCGTGACGTTCGATCTGATACTCCTTTCCGGCAGAGAGACATTGCTCTTCCAAATAGGCCAAGAACTCTGACTCGTATTGCTTGCTCCAATAGTGCATCGGGATCACCTTCCTTGGGCGGAGAGAGTCAATGAACGCCTCCGCCTCCGGGATGAACGTGTTCACGCCCTCGATGGGCATGAGAAGCAAGTCGATGCGCGCGGGCAAGACCTGCCGGAGGTAGTTGCGGTTTGCCGGGTTTGCGATGTTCATGATATTCGCCTGCGCATCGCCAAGATGCACGAGGGTGAATCCCTTCCAGGTGAAGATGAAAGCGCTGTTGTCCTTCTGTGCCACGGAACTCTCCGCCACCCGCACAGGTCCAATGCAGAGCTCGCCAAGGCGCAGCGTGTTAAAGTCCGTCAGGACATAGCTGACGCTATCCGGTTGACGGCGGGGGTCCCAATGGTCCTCGTGTCGATGCGAATAGGTGACCATGTCCGGGCGAAGGGTCGCAATGCTGTAAATGGGGCTGGGATAGCCGTACGCGTTGGAGGTACCGTAGTCGGTCAACACGTGTATTCCGTTGTCGAAGGCGATGACGAAAGAGCTGTGTCCCAGATAGTGCAGAAAGATATGGGATTCCTGCGCCCCGACGGGCGACACGGTGACCACGGGCCCACTTGCGCTGACCAATACGCCTAGCAATAGCAAGAAGGTGCGATGGACTTTCATCTGACTACCTCCTCTCCGCGATGATAAGGATGCGCAGGCCGCCGAGGCCTCGGGATCGTGCCATTTGGCAGCACAAATGTAGAAAGAAAAAGCCCGCTCGTCGCCCGACTTTAGAAAGTCGGACTATTTTTCTGCGCGGAGAAAGGGTTTCTATGCGGGGACAGGAGTTCTATGCAGTTTCTGCACGGGGAAGGTGGCTCGCGGAGCCGGGGTGTGTGGAATTGCGCAGGCTGTGCACACGCCTGTACTGGGTGGGTGTGAGTCCCGTGTGCCTCCTGAACACCTCGTTGAACACTGACTTGGAATTGAAGCCCACCTCATACAGCACTTCCGACACCGTCTTCGGCCGAGGGTTGGCGCCCACCAGATGTCGCTTGGCCTCCTCGACTCGATAGGAATTGACAAAGGTGAAAAAGTTCTGGCAGAACACCTCGTTGATTACCTGCGAAAGATGCCAGCGCGGGATCGACAACATTTGGGAGAGCTTGTCGATGGTCAGGGACGGACACAAGTACGGCTTCTCTGCTTCCATGTACCGCCTGAGCCGCTCTGCATACCGTTCCATTTGCGCCTTGGTCAACCTGTACGCGGAGCACTTTGGTTTTTCTTCTACGCTCGCAAAAAGCTTCAATTGCGCCGTGCCCTTGAAAACAAGAAGGGTGGTGAAGACCAAGAAGATGGCTATCGAGTACAAGTCGATTATCCCAGTCAGGTTGCCTTCAGGAACACCAAGGGCAGTCAAGGTTGCGCGAGAGGCCACGAAGAGCCAATGCAAGGAAATGAGCGCGAGCAGTGAGAGGAGCCAGCTCAGGTCTATTTGGTGAACGGTGGAGTAGACACTCCGTATCCTTTGACGATAACCGCGCACGGTGTAGAGCATGGCGGTGATGTAGCCGAGAATCTGCACGAGGTTCAGGCCCCAGAACGCCTCGCCAAACCGGGAGACAAAGAGCTTGCCGTACCACGTCGCCGCACTGTCTGCATTCTAACACCACATTGCGCCCAAGGTGCAGAGAAGCACGACGAAGAACGGGATGAAATGCAAAGAAGTCTTGGCGGCGACTCTAAAGTCCTTGTAGCACAAAGCCCGCACGTACAGGAAAAGCAGCGGCGCGAGCAGGAAGAACCCCGCCTTGCTGAGTCGAAACAGATAGTCGGGCTCGCTGTGCTGCACAATCCCGAAGCGGAAGACAAACCACCGCGCGATGAGCAAGGCTTTCGTGAGCAGAAAGGCCATGAGGAACAGACGCGGGGTGAGCCGGCCGTTCTTTTGCGCGGCCAGCACCACAGCCAACGAAACCAGCTGGAATCCGGTGACCGTAAGGACAACGTCTGTGAGCACGTTCACCATGGCTTAGTGTTTCCTCCTCGGCCGCAAGCGACTGGCGCTGATGAGATGGAAATGAGCCGCTTCCGCAGCGTGGGCTCTCCGCGAGCAGAAAAGAGCAAACACACGCCCCTTGCCGCGGGGGACGCAGACAGGACCTGACGTCCCCCGCGCGGCGCGAATGGTTCCTGTTTCGCGAACACCGTCGGTTGCCGACAATCTCCTCAAGTCGGGCAGGGCTCTGCCGCGCGCAGCCCTGGCTGCCGGGAGCCAATACTGCCACGCGCGCGAGCCCCCGCATGATCCCTGGCGCCCTGAGCAAGCGGCCAGCCGGCGCCTCATGACGCTTCGGGCTGGCCCTGCGTTTCAGGAGGCGACCCGGTCTACTCTGCCCCTCTCTTTGTGCCTCAGCCCAAGAGCCCCGTTCTCAGCGTCCACTCACGCCCGATGCATGTTTCAGTCGCTAGTGCGGCGAGTCGGCAGAGACCACCGGTTTCCGCGATGCGTGTCAAGCTGCGACCGGCCCCCTTCCCTCGACAGCGTGCGAGTCGTCCAAGCCCGGTTGGCCACCTTCCGCTTGCAACGTGCCGCCTCGCCACCGCAGCTCGCGGGGTGGGAACTGAGCGCACGCGGCCTGTCAATGATCATGGTGGGCTTATCCGACGCTCCAGCCGCCAACTTTTGGCCGACAGGGCATGAGCTCGGCGCGTAATCACCATTTTGCGCACCGCCGCAAATTGTTGCATATGGAGCTTGCAGAGGTAGACGCCTGAAGGCAGATCTCCCCCATGGAAGTGAACGCGGTGCGCGCCCGGCTGCTGCTCCTCGTCAAGGACGGTGGCGATTCTGCGGCCGAGCGGGTCGAGCACCTCCAGTCGGACGCGACACCTCTGCTTGACGTGGTATTCGATCGTTGTGACGGGATTAAAGGGATGGGGATAGTTCGGCAGCAGGGCGAAGGCCCCCACCGTCTGGGTAGCCTGTTCCCCGTCCTCCACGTCGGTGACCAGGTTGCCAGTCTGAGCGTCCACAAACAGGGTCATCTCCTCCGCAGTGGAGGAGAGGTAGTGAATGAACCAGACAGGGAGGTTCGGGGCCCAGGGACAGCCCCGCGCACCAGGCCCGCGTCTACCCACACATCGCTTTGCGTGGCGCGGTAGGCGCTGCCGCCATTGCTCTCGGCCACAAAGGCGGCCACATCGCTATCCACCCAGTTGGCAGGCAGGGGCCCTGTGTAGAACAGGGGCGGCGCCTCGCCCTGCCACACCGGCATACCTGCATAGAAGATGAACGCCCGCAAGGAGTCGCGAGAAGCAGAGTGGTAGGCGTACAACCACATTTCGGCCTCGCCAGAGGGAGTGAGGCTGCCGAGGTGCGTGCCCAAGAACACCAGTTGTGCATCCTGTGCCCACGCTAAGGCCGCCTGCTCAGCAAGGGAGAGGCTAAAGCGTGCGGTAGTGGTGCGCAAGGGCGGTGGCCAGGAGAACAGCAAGCGCCCGCTTTCGGCATCTATGAATGCCATCCAGAGGTCGCCTGTGCTCTCGGACATGTACATGAGCGCCCACACAGGGGCACTGGTCGCCAGCAGGTTGACCTTGCCGCGTTGCAAGGGCCTGTGCGATGCGCTCAATTGCAGGGATGCAGCTCCTGCCTGCCAGAGGCCGCGCCTTTGCGCCGGTTCGCCCCGAACAGCTTGACCAGCTTGGTGCAAGCCTGCGAGCTTGGGTGTGCCCGGGAGCTCAAAGTGGCTCAGGAAGGCAGTGATGTGCGCATCGGGAACCGCTTGCCGGAAAGCTTCGCCACCGTTTGCCTCAGCGGAAGCGGCCGCCACGTCGCTGTCGACCCAGTTTTCCGGCAAGGCAGTGATGTCCGGAGCCTCTTCCTCCCACGAGAAAGGCGCCAAAAAGAAGGAGCTGGCCATGATGCCATGCAGTTTTTGCTCTTGCCTGGAGAAAAACAGGTAGAGCCAGAGGGGCGAGGTGCCGGATGGCGACAGGTCTGCGGCGGCCACCCAAACAAGATGAGCGTCGGCTGACCATTCTCCTACCAGAGCGGCGGCAGCGTCGTAGCGCTGCCTGGCCGTGAGGGGCGTGACGGCCGAAAGCGTCATATCCACGCCAGTGACATTTGCCCCCTCGCCGACCACCAGGCTGTCGACCACGCCGTCGCCATTAGGGTCGTAGACGGCCAGCAAGTCCACTGCGGGATTCGGGTCGAAGTCGCCGCTGTGGTCCACATCCTTGTGAGCCACTGGCCAATACCTCCCAGAGGGCACATTTTGCACCGTACAAGCGCCGTTGGAGGTGGGGACCACCGCCATGGCCTGCGCGTCGCCGGAAAAAAGGTCCGAGAAAAGAGCCACCACGGTCCCGGACGGATCACCTCCGGGGAGCGCGATGGTGCCGCTCACGGTAGCCGTGGGCAAGGTGCTTCCAGTGGTGAAGGTGACCACGACCGGCAACTGCAACGCGGCGCCGGTAGCGCTGCGTGCGCCGAGCACGGCAAGGAAGTAGCGAGTGTCAGGGCACAGGTGTAGATTGTGGATGCGCACGGTCCGCAGGTCTGGGCTGAGCGTGATGGAATCGGGTTCGCCTGGCTCGGGCACCATCCACAGACCGAGATAAAAGTCAGGGGGCCAGGCGAAACGGGCCGAGGTGTCCAGCGGGGCGTTGAACGTAATCAGGAACGTGGCTGCTGTGTCGACGTTGGTGGCGCCGTTGGTCGGCGCTGTGGATACCACGGCAAACTGGGCAAATCCTTGCGATGCGCCAAGTGCGAGGAGCAAGAACAGACCCTGGGAAAACGCTACACCAGGACGGAGGAAGTACGGCTTGCGCGTAATGGCCTCCTTGGGCTTGGGTGCGCAGCTGAGGGCGACCTTGGTGGTAGCGCGAGCATGATAACTGCCCCTCAGGCAAAGGCCACTGCCAGCGTCGCGAGCCATCAGGCTACCATGCGGCCCCAGCGTCCTTTTCGGCCCAGCGCCAGGCGTTTCAGAGGAACGTCCCGCGGGAAGTCACGCATGTGCTGAGCATGTTCGGGCAAGCAGCTTTGGCTCCTCGGCAAGCTGTGCTCTCCTCGCCGGCAGGCTCCCATGTCGCCCAACGGGTGAAACGGAAGACGCCCCCCGCCGCTCGTGCGAAGCAGCCGCAGGCATGTCACATGGTGATGCGCCGCTTGCCATACACTCGTAGCCTTTGCGCCAATGCAGCGAAAAGAGCTGCCAATGTCAAGGAGAAAAACGAGCTCGTCTGGAGAGCTCTCCAGCTCGCCCCCCTCGGAGCAACTCGCGGCAAAGCAAGTGCTCACTGGCCCCCGGGGAAAAGGGCCTTGCGCTCCGCGCTTGGCGAAGCCTGCCTGCCCAGCTTTGCTTTGAACAAGGCTGCCGGGCCAAACGTCGTCCCGAGCTTTCAGTTCTTCGGATCGAAACCCAGATATTCGAACCAATCGAAATCGGCAGGCACAGAACAGGCTCGGCCGTTGCCGGTGGCGTAGAGCCCGAAATAGACGCCCGTGAAGCACATGCCGTCTTTGAATCCGATCCGCTCAACCGAGAGGTCCCGCGTCAATGCCTCGCCGAGGACGGTTCTTTGGCCTTCCACGGACACAGAGGCAAAGCGGTAGCAGAGCGGCTCGGCCTCGATCTGCAGGGCCACCGCTCCCTCTGGCAGGTCGGTGAACGCAATCGGCTCAATGACTTGGCCGTCGAGGACCTTGCGAAAGGCAACTTGCCGCCTGGCGGCCTTGCGGGTGACGAAAAGGTCGTAGTGGTACTTGTCGTTCTGCCGGACCACAAGCCCTGCTTCCTCATTTTCAGAGCGAGGGCTGAATTCCAGCCGCGTGGCGACGCGACAACGCAAGTCTGTTTGACGAATGCCCACGAAGGTCGGGGAAGCGCGGTCGGTCAGGCTGGCCGCAGCGCCGTACAGCCGCAAGAACCCTGGACGCGCGCTGAGGGAGTAGTTCGCCGAGTCGGGGTTGCGGACAAAGTTCCAGCGGAAGTCCAGCGTGGGCTCGTCGAACTCCACGCGCGATGGCGGAACCTCCCACACGTGCGGCTTCAGCTTGGGTGCCACGAACACGGTGTCCACCGTGCCATTGTTGCCCACGGCCGGCCAGCCGTCCTTGGCAAAGGTCACCCGGACAAGATACGTTTCGCGGCCGATGTGGTGGAATCGGCCACCCTGCGGCCTGAACCCCAAACACACCAGCCACCACCCGTCCGGAGTCTCCACCAGGTCGGCATGCCCCACCGCCTGGATGGGGTGGTCGGGGAGGTGGCGATGGGTGAGGATCGGGTTCTGCGGATGAGGCTCGAAAGGTCCCCAAGGGGAATTGCTCCTGGCCATGGTGACGCAATGGTCGTAACTTGTCCCGCCTTCGGAGATCATGAGGTAGTACAGGCCGTGGATGCGGTAGAGATGTGGCCCCTCAGGCCAGATGCCCCCAGTCCCAGCCCAGAGGTTGCGTGGTTCGCCCTCCAGGGTGCCGGTCTGCAGGTCCATGGTTCGCTGCAGGATGTGGCCGTGGCGTCCCCCTTCCTGGCGACAATAGTAGGCCGTGCCATCTTCATCGAAGAAGAGGGAAGGATCAATCCCCTCCTGGTCAAGCCACACAGGATCTGACCAGGGTCCGGCCGGGTCCTTTGCCGTTACGTAGAAGTTGCCGCCGCAGTCCACGCAGGTGGTTACCACGTAGAAAGTCCCGTCATGGTACCGGATGGTCGGAGCATAGATCCCGCCCGAGGCTCTCACACCGTCGAGATTGAGCTGGCTCTTTCTGGTGAGGGCGTAGCCGATGAGGCGCCAGTGGACCAGGTCCTTGCTGTGCTGCACAGGCACACCAGGAAAATACTCGAACGTGCTGTGCACCAGGAAGTAGTCGTCTCCCACTCGACAGATGCTGGGATCGGGATGAAACCCAGGGAGAATGGGATTGTGGGCGGTACGCGCAACGTGTTCCTGGCAGGAAAGCGACAGCGTCAACAGACAGCAGAAGGTGAGGAGATTGGCGATTCTCATCAGTGGCTCCAAGTCGTGCCCTCGGACCGTGGATGGCGCGGCAGACAGGCGACGACCGGTGGGTTGCGCCGTTCGCAAGACAACCCCTGGGTCGCAGGCTGTTGTTCCCGCGGGGAGAGCCGGCAACAAGAAAGCTCCTCCAAGAGCAGAGAAAAGACCCGACAGAGCGGGGTGGAGCCTTAGCTGTTCGCAGCGATCGCACGAGCATTGGGGAGGAATTGCTCCTGCACGAATCCCCGCTAACGCGCCGCCTTCTGCCGGCTCGGGCTTTCCGCTGCACGCTCTGACTCGAACAAAAAGGCGAGGTTTTCCCTGGTCCCTCCCCTTGGCTGCCAGCTACGGTCGAAGCGGCTTTGTTGATTCCCTGACGATGAAATCCGTTTCGAGCACCACTTTCTCGGGTGGCAAGGCCGTTGGAGACTCGATGTTCCGGATGAGGATCTCGGCTGCCTTTCTCCCTATTTCGTACTGCGGGGCCCTGATCGTAGTCAGCGGGACCGGGTAGAGACTGGCGTAGTAGATGTCGTCGTTCCCGACAATTGAGATATCATCTGGCACCCGGATATTCAGCTCCCGCAGGGCGGTCATCACCGCCAGCGCCTGCTGGTCGTTGAAGCACACGATGGCCGTGGGATACTCGTGGGGCTGCCGGCTCTTGAAATAGCGGAGAGTGTTCCCGTAACTCTCTTCATGCCGGGAACCGATGGAAACGACCATGTCATCGCGAAAGACCAATGGGCTCTCGCTAAAGGCTTGGCGGAAGCCGTCGATGCGCTCGTGCGTGTGGGACGACTGTGGGGGGCCGGCAAAGTGGACGATCCTCGTGTGGCCGATCTCGATCAGGTACTTGACTGCCTTCTTGATGGCCTTGATGTTGTCAATGGCCACCACGTTCGCCTGAATGCCCTTGACGTCCTCCAGAAGGACGAATGGGTAGTTGAGCATTTTCAGCTTGAAGAGGTGCTCGATTTCCGCGGTCCCTTCGACCAGCGGCGCAATGATTGCCCCCTTGATGTCCTTTGCCGAGAACAGGTGGGTGTACTTCTTCTCGCATTCGTGGTCGTTCTCTGAGCTGGTGACCACAACTGAGTATCCCCTGCGGTTTGCGTACTCCCTGGCGCCCAGTGCGATGGTGGTGTAGAAAGGATAGCTCAAGTCCTTGATGATGATACCGATGCTCTTGTCCAGTTCACCGTTCTTCAAATTCCTGGCCACACCGCGGGGTCGGAAGTTGAGCTCCTTCATAACCTTGAGGACGTGCTCCCTGGTCTCTGCGCGAACAGTGTTCCTGCCATTGATGACCGCAGAGACGGTTCCCTTCGACACTCCCGCCCGCTTGGCAACGTCCTCAATTGTCACTCTTTCCATCTGGGTCTCCCTGTCAGACTTGCTCAGTTGAAACGTTCCAAAGTTTCGCATAAATATAGTTCTTTCCGCAACAAAAATCAACCGGAATGTGGCCAATGAAGCGCGATGAAGGAGAGGTCATCGAGGCAGGCGGTCTCGGAACCCTTGGGGCCTGAAGTCACTTGGTTGTCAGGGAACATCAGCGTGCCCAGCGGAGAAAAAGCCCCGTGTGAGGCGATTTTCTGCTTGACTTTTTCCGGGTTGTTGATTACATTTGAACCGATTCAAGTGCTACCAAACCCGGCGTAGACCGAACTGGAGGCTGTCCTCGTGGCCCAGAAGGAGAAAATCCTGCGTACGAGCTTGATGGTCATTGCCCTGCTGTCGTTCAGTTGCCTGCCTCGGGGCATTGTGGCGCGCGCGGAAGAGGGGGCATGTGCCCGTTCGGGCGCCTACTTCTCCGGTTTCTATCCCAACCTCTTCGCGACCCTCCTGGGCAAGACCGAAGCAGAAATCGAGGCCAAAATAGCGGCGGCCTTCCAGCAACTTTTCTACGGCCGGGACGACAGCGAACGCATCTACTACCCCGTGGAGCCGGACATGGCGTACATTCTGGACGTCTGGCACCAGGACGTCCGCACAGAAGGCATGTCCTATGGCATGATGGTCAGCGTGCAACTGGACAAGAAGGAGGAATTCGATCGCCTCTGGAAGTGGGCCAAGACCTACATGCAGCACAAGGGAGGCCCTCGCCGCGGCTATTTCGCATGGCACTGTCAGACCACCGGTGCGGTGATCGATTCCAATGCTGCTTCCGACGGCGAGGAGTGGTTTGTGATGGCCCTCTTCTTTGCCGCCGCTCGCTGGGGAAATGGCGACGGCATGTACAACTACGAGGCGGAGGCCCAGGCCATCCTCGATGCGATGTTGAGTAAGGCGGATTCCTCTGACAGGGTCGATGTGGTGACCACCATGTTCAGCAGAAGGCACAAACAGGTGGTCTTTGTGCCGGTGGGCAATGCCGACGATTTCACCGACCCCTCTTACCACGTGCCGCACTTCTACGAGCTGTGGGGCAGGTGGGCAAGGAGGGAGAACCAATTCTGGTGCGAGGTCGCCGAGACGAGCAGGCAGTTCCTGAGGCGCGCTGCGCATCCCGTCACCGGACTGTTCCCCGACTATGCGCTGTTCGACGGTTCTCCCCACGACCCACCTTGGGGCGGCGGCCACAGGGACTTTCGCTATGATGCCTGGCGGGTGGGAATGAATGTCGCCATGGACTATGTGTGGTTTGGCAGGGACGATTGGGCGGTTGCCCAAAGCGACAGGTTACTCAACTTCTTTCTTGCTGAGGGGATCGGCAGGTATGGCAACCTCTATACCTTGGAGGGCAAAAAGCTCTCTGGTGAGCACAGTCCTGGCCTAGTTGCCATGAATGGCGCCGCTGCGCTGGCAGCAACGGGAAGGCAGCGCAAGCAGTTTGTGCAAGAACTCTGGGACATGCCTGTGCCGCGAGGGCCGGGCAGATACTATGACGGTGTGCTCTACCTGTTGGCCATGCTGCAAGTGAGCGGCAACTTTCGCATTTATGACCTGAGAGGCAAGCCCATTCAAGAGTGTTCGGGAAGGTAGTTCCCCTGTGTGCTTGCCCGAAGGGGGCTGAGAATCCAGGAGGGAGAGCCTGTCATGCGCACTTTGAGAGCACTTAGGAGAGCGGGACGTGGTGAGAATGCCGGAAACGCACGAGGGCTTGATGCCAGGTTGCTGGCCGCTTGCTTCGCGGTTGCGATAGTCCTCTTCCCCTTTCAGCAGGGGCTGTGCGGAGCTTGGAAGAGCCCCCCTTATGTCACTATCGAGCAAGGCAAGGGGAGGTTTCCGCTGGTTAAGGAAGGGGAGGCAGCGCCCCTCATAGCGAGTAGGCAGGAGTTCCCGGGAGTCCTCAGGGTGCTCAAGCATTTTCAGGGCGACATCGAGCGGGTGAGCGGGTGTCAGGCAGCAATGGTCTTGGACACTATCCCGCGCACCGCCGCCGTTGTGGTGGTGGGCACTCTGGGAGAGTCACCGCTGGTCGACAGATTGGCTGCTGAAGGAAAGATTGACGCCACCGTGATCAAGGGTCGTTGGGAGGCGTTTCTCCTCAAGGTGGTCGAGGAGCCGCTCCCCGGAGTGGCTCAGGCCCTGGTCATCGCGGGCAGCGACAAGCGGGGGACCATCTTCGGCATTTTTGATCTATCCGCGCAGATGGGCGTTTCGCCATGGTACTGGTGGGCAGACGTTCCCCCGAAGAGGAAGGAGGCCGTCTACGTCCTGCCTGGACCGTTTGTGGAGATGGGTCCGAAAGTGAAGTACCGGGGCATCTTCATCAACGATGAAGCGCCGGCGCTCTCGGGTTGGGCGTACGAAAAGTTCGGAGGCTTTAACCATCGCTTCTACGAGAAGGTCTTCGAATTGATCCTGAGGCTAAAGGGAAATTTCCTTTGGCCGGCAATGTGGGGACGAGCGTTCTACGACGACGATGCCAAGAATCCCGAGCTGGCGGACGAGTACGGGGTGGTGATCAGCACGTCGCATCACGAACCGATGATGCGTGCTCACGATGAGTGGCGCCGGTATGGTTCGGGTCCGTGGAACTATGAGCTCAATGAGGCCAAACTGCAGCAGTTCTGGCGAGAGGGCATCCGCCGCATGGGTTCCTACGAAAGCATCGTGACTATCGGCATGCGGGGCGACGGCGACGAGCCAATGACGGAGGAGGCAAACATCGCGTTGCTCGAGCGCATCGTGCGCGACCAACGGCGGATTCTCGAGGAAGTGACAGGAAAGCCCGCCTCCACTATCCCGCAGGTCTGGGCGCTGTACAAAGAGGTCCAGGAGTACTACGACCGGCGGATGCGCGTGCCGGACGACGTGACGCTCCTCTTGTGCGACGACAATTGGGGAAACATCCGACGGCTTCCGAAGCCCGACGCACCGCCGCGAGCGGGCGGCTACGGCATCTATTACCACTACGACTATGTGGGCGGCCCGCGCAACTACAAATGGCTCAACACGAATCAAGTCGCCCGGGTGTGGGAACAGATGCATCTCGCCTACGAGCACGGTGCCCGACAAATCTGGATCGTGAACGTGGGGGACATCAAGCCAATGGAGTTTCCCGTAAGCTTCTTCCTCAATTACGCCTGGGATCCGGAACGCATTTCCGCCGAGGAGCTGCCTGAATACACCCGGCATTGGGCGGAAGAACAATTTGGGCTGGAGCATGCGGCGGAGATCGGCCAGCTCATCACCAGATACACCACCTACAACTCCCGTCGCAAGCCTGAACTGCTCTCGGTTTCTACCTACAGCCTCGTCAATTTCCGCGAGGCGGAAAGAGTGGTTGCCGACTATGCGGCGTTGGAACAGAAGGCGCGCAGGCTGTATCAGACCCTTCCGGAGGAATACCGTGACGCGTTCTACCAGCTGGTCCTCCATCCCATTGAGGCGTGTGCCAATCTGAACGAGCTCTATGTGACCGTGGGGAAGAACCACCTCTATGCACGCCAGGGGCGAGCAGCGACAAACGCACTGGCGCAAAGGGCTCGAGAGCTGTTCAACAGGGATGCGGAGATTACGCATTACTACAATAAAATCCTGGCCAATGGGAAGTGGAACCACATGATGGATCAGACCCACATTGGCTACACCTCCTGGCAGCAACCGGAGACCAACATCATGCCCGAGGTCCAGGAGATCCGCGTGCAAGAAAGGGGCGAAATGGGGGTGGCCGTCGAAGGCTCAGAGAGCTGGTGGCCAGCAGACAAGGACACAGCGGTGCTGCCGGAGTTCGATCCCTTCCATAAGCAAACATACTACATCGAGGTGTTCAATCGTGGGAAGGAACCGTTTCAGTTCTCGGTTCGTGCTGGCGAGAAGTGGCTGCAGGTCAAGCCACACAAGGGACGGGTTGCAACCGAAGTGCGCGTGTGGGTCAGCGTCGATTGGGACAGGGTACCCGTCGGCAGGCACCGTGCCCGGATAACGGTCTCTGGTCCGGAGGGAAAGGTGGTGGTTCTCGCTCCGGTCCATAATCCGTCTGAGCCGCGCCCAGAGGCGGTACAGGGCTTTGTTGAAAGCAATGGCTATGTTGCCATCGAGGCCGAACACTACACGAAGACCGTGGCGCGTGAAGGGGTGAAGTGGCAGCGGATCCCAGACTTGGGGAGGACGCTCTCTGCAATGACGCCCTTCCCGGTGACTGCGCCGCCGCAAGTCGCGGGAGGCGATAGTCCCAGGCTGGAATATGCCGTGCACTTTTTCTCGAGTGGCCAAGTAAAGGTGAAAACCTATTTGTCGCCGACCCTGGATTTCTACGGTGACGGCGGTCTACGCTATGCAGTGTCCTTCGACGAGCAACCGGTGCAAGTTATCAACATGCATGAAGGGCGGACCTTCCAGGACTGGGAAGCGTCGGTGCGCAACAACCTCACCGTCTGCACCTCTTTGCATGCCATTGACAAGCCGGGCCAGCATGTCCTGAAGCTGTGGATGGTTGACCCAGGAGTGGTGGTTCAGAGGCTTGTGCTGGAGACTGGCGACGTCAAAGCAAGTTACCTGGGGCCCCCGGAGAGCTGCCACCGGAGCGCTGGTCCCGAGTGAGATGACATGGGGGCAGATCAGCTCGAGAAAGAATCCCGGCAAGGACGGGGCTCTCCGCGCTGTGTGGATGAGCGCAGCAACTGCGAATGCCATCCGCTGCGCGGGGGAATGCTGGCGTCCTCTCGGCACCTGATGGAGAAGAAGTGACAGAGCAGCAATGGGAAATGCTCAAGCAGGTGGTGGCAGGGAAAGTATTCACTCCGCTGCCCGTGGGGTTCATTATCGACAGCCCTTGGTTGCCCAACTGGTACGGGATGCGGATCCTTGATTACTTCTCCAACGACGAATTGTGGTTCGCCGCCAACCTCAAGGCAGCGAACGATTTCCCCGATGTATTGTTCCTTCCCGGTTTTTGGGCCGAGTTCGGCATGTGCACCGAGCCCTCTGCTTTTGGCGCCCGGTGTTCCTTTCCCGAAAAGGAGTTCCCTCATGCCCATAAGGTGCTGGCTTCCATTGCGGACCTGGAGGCGCTTCCCCAACCGAACCCCAGGACTGATGGCCTGCTGCCCTTTGTGTTAAATCGCCTCAAGCTGGCAGAACCGAAGTTGCGCGGCCATGGCCATTGCGTCTACTTTTCCGTGGCGCGTGGCCCGTTGAACATCGCTGCGCACCTCATGGGGACCACCGAGTTCCTCACGACCATGATGATCGAGCCGGAGAAAACAGAACAGCTGCTGGACAAGATTACAAGCTTCCTCAAGGACTGGTTGCACCTGCAGCGGGAGACTTTTCCCACCATCGATGGCATATTCCTCCTCGACGACATCGTAGGGCTCATCGGCGAGGAAGAGTTCCGTCGCTTTGCGCTACCGCGCTTCAAGGAGTTGTTCGCCCACGATGTTGCCATTAGGTTCTTCCACAATGACGCGCCGTGCGGGGTTTCGGCCCCCTACCTGGCGGAAATGGGCGTCAACCTGTTCAACATGGGATTTGATGTTTCTCTTTGCGAACTTCAGCGACTCACAGGGGGCAAAGTGACGTTGCTTGGCAACATCCCGCCCAGGGACGTGCTGGCCAATGGCACGCCCCAGCAGGTGGAAGTGGCCACCGCGGGCCTTCTTAATAGCCTCACGGACAAAGCGCGGGTGATCGTCTCTTGTGGTGGTGGCATGCCACCTGGGGTCAAGACGGAGAACATTCTTGCGCTCGTGCGCACCGTTGCAGCTCGTTCCTGAGCCGTGCGCGATCGGGGGTGTTGGGCCGGGAGGACTCTGCTTTCCACCTTGTGGCAAGAACAGATGGCTGCAGACGACGGCAACGCACGGGGAACCTGGGTCCAGGCCACCTGATGCTGCTTTGACCTTGCCACGCAGTGCTGGAGGTGAAAAAGTTAGAGCTCAGGTGATTTTTCTCTTGACTTATTGAAGCATTCTTCTTATGTTCTAACCGGTTCAACGCTGGTTAAGAGCCTGGGTTGTTCGAAGCCGGTAGCAGTCGTCCGTGCGCGTCTCGTGAAACTGTGGTTATTCATCCTGAAGGTGCAGACTACGGAAACGAGAGATGGCAAAGGATAGCCCTTCTTCCCCAAGCGCAGCAGTTAGACACACTCGCCTACCCTACCAGGACGCCGCCTTGTCCGTGGATGAACGCGTCAAAGACCTCCTTGGGCGAATGACCCTCGAAGAAAAGGTCGCGCAGATGCTTTGCATCTGGAGCGCGAAGGCGAGTCACCTCTTTGACGAAAAGGGAAACCTGAGCCCTGAAGGGCTGCGGACACACCTGAGGCATGGCATTGGGCAGATCGCAAGGCTAAGCGATTCACGCGGGGGGCTGACACCGCGTGAGATGATGGAACTGTCCAACGCCATCCAGAAGTTCTTCGTAGAAGAAACGCGCCTGGGGATCCCGGTCGTTTTCCACGAAGAATCGCTGCACGGGTTGGTGGCTCGGGAGGCTACCAGCTACCCACAGGCCATCGCTCTTGCCTCGACCTTCGACCCGGATTTGGTGCAGGAGGTCTTTGCGGCAGTGGCCGAAGACGTGCGCATGCGCGGCGCTCACCAGGTGTTGGCCCCGGTGGTGGATGTGGCGCGCGACCCGCGCTGGGGCCGGGTTGAAGAAACCTTCGGCGAGGATCCGCACTTGGTGGCCCAGATGGGACTTGCGGTTGTGCGCGGCCTACAAGGGGACGGTTCCTTCAAGGACAACCGGCACGTGATGGCCACGCTGAAGCACTTTGCAGCACACGGCCAGCCAGAGTCGGGCATCAACTGTGCGCCGGCCAACCTCTCCGAGAGGCTGTTGCGCGATGTGTTCCTCTACCCATTCAGAGAAGTGGTGCAGAAGGCCAAGGTGGCCAGCGTGATGGCCTCCTACAACGAGATTGACGGCGTTCCCTCCCATGCAAATGGATGGCTGTTGCGCGAGGTACTGCGTGAGGAATGGGGGTTCCAGGGATTTGTTGTCTCTGACTACTACGCCATCACTGAGTTGCATCGTCGTGACCAGGCTCTCGGCCATTTCGTTGCCGGCGACAAGAAAGAGGCCGCCTTGCTGGCAGCCATGGCCGGCGTCAACATCGAACTGCCTGACATGGATTGCTATCCGTTTCTGTTAGATTTGGTGAGGGAGGGACGGCTAAAGGAACAAGTCCTTGACGAGCTGGTCGGCCAGATGCTGCGCTACAAGTTCATCATGGGTTTGTTCGATAACCCCTTCGTGCCTGTCGAGCCAGGGCGTGTCGAACGGAAGTTGGAAAACGACCGGGAGGTGGCGCTGCAGGCCGCGCGGGAGGCCATCATTCTGCTCAAGAATGACGGAAACCTCTTGCCCCTGCAACCAAAGCCGGGCAGTACCATAGCTGTCATCGGGCCTAACGCCGACTGGGTTCTACTCGGCGGCTACAGTGGCACACCCAAGTACTATGCCTCCGTGCTGCAGGGAATCCGGCAGAAGATGGGGGGCAGATGTAGGGTCGTCTACAGTGAAGGCTGCAAGATAACGGTGGGGGGATCGTGGCAGGAGGATGTCGTGAGACTGCCAGACCCTGAGGAGGACCGTCGGGCTATCCGCAAGGCAGTACGAGTGGCCAAGGATGCAGATGTAATCATTTTGGCATTGGGAGGTAATGAGCAGACAGCCAGAGAGGCGTGGAGCAGGAGCCACTTAGGCGATAGAACCAACTTGGACCTGCTGGGTAGGCAGAATGAACTGGCGGCGGCGCTGCTTGCCACCGGGAAGCCCGTGGTGGTAGTGCTGTTCAACGGCCGCCCCAAATCCATCAACTTCATCGCCCAGCATGTGCCAGCGATTCTGGAGTGCTGGTACTTGGGCCAGGAAACAGGGTATGCCGTGGCGGATGTGCTCTTTGGTGACTACAACCCCGGAGGAAAGCTGCCGATTTCTTTCCCACGCTCGGTGGGACACATCCCGTGCTACTACAATTTCAAGCCCTCCGCTCGCCGGGGATACCTTTTCGATGACGTTACCCCGCTGTTTCCGTTCGGGTATGGATTGAGCTACACGAGCTTTAGCTTCACCAACCTGCGCTTGGAAAGGAGCACCATCCGGGTGGGCGAATCGACAAGGGTCTTTGTGGACGTGGCCAATACCGGGCGCCGCGCCGGGGACGAAGTAGTGCAGATGTACGTGCGGGACATGGTGAGTTCGGTAACACGCCCGGTCAAGGAGTTGCGGGGTTTTCGCCGGGTACATCTTGAACCTGGTGGCCGCGTCACCGTGGAATTTCCCGTCGGCTTCGAGCAGTTAGCCTTCACCAATATCGACAAACAATGCACGGTGGAGCCGGGCGATTTTGAGATCATGGTGGGCAACTCTTCACGCGATGAGGACTTGGCAAAGGTGACGTTGCACGTCATTCCGGCCGAGGTGAAATAGCCGCCGCTTAGGCAGAGCAGGACTGCAGGGAACGAGCGCAGGAGTCGACTGTGGAACAGACAAGGCTTTCGGTGCGGGAGAAGATCGGCTACAGCCTGGGAGACACCGCCTCCAACTTGTTCTTCCAAAGCTTCATGCTTTTCCTGATGTATTTCTACACGGACGTGGCGGGCCTGCCGGCGGCTGCGATTGGCACCATGTTCCTGGTCACCCGCATCTGGGATGCCGTCAACGACCCCTTGATGGGCATGATTGCCGACCGCACGCAGACGAGGTGGGGGAAGTTTCGGCCCTACCTGCTATGGTTTGCGATACCATTTGGCGTCATGGGGGTGCTCACCTTCACCGCACCTGGTCTCAGCGCCCCGGGAAAGCTCATTTACGCCTATGCAACCTACACCGTGATGCTGATGATTTACACGGCAATCAACGTTCCTTACTCGGCACTCATGGGCGTCATCAGCCCTAACTCGTTGGAACGGACCGAAATCTCCTCGTACCGGTTTGTGGCGGCGTTCGTAGGGGGGTTCATCGTCCAGGCGGCGACCATGTCGCTGGTGAAATACCTCGGTCACGGCAACGAGGCGGCAGGATGGCAGCGCGCGATGGGGTGTCTGTCGGCATTGGCGGTGGTGCTTTTCATCCTCACCTTTGCCTCGACGAAGGAACGTGTGTATCCGCCGAAGGGGCAAAAGTCTGATTTCTTCCAGGACCTGCGCGACCTGTTCGGTAACAGACCCTGGGTGCTGGTGGCTATAGCGACCGTGTTCCAACTCGTCTATATCGTCATGCGCAACAGTTCTATCCCGTACTTTTTCAAGTACTACATCCAGAACCAGCAGTACATCGTTCTGGGAAAGCCCATTTCTCTTTCTTTTGAGACGCTCACCTCCTCATTCCTGTTGTCGGGTACCATCGTGACCATCATCGGCGCGATACTGACGAAGTGGTTTGCCAAAGTGTTCGACAAGAAGAATGCTTACGCGGGTTTCCTGATTCTCAGCGGGGTGTGCTGCGCCTTGTTCCGCTTGCTCGAGCCGCATCAGCTCCCGCTGGTCTATGGCCTGAATCTTGTGTTGTCGTTCTGTTTGGGACCCGTGTCGGTTCTGCAATGGGCCATGTACACCGACACGGCAGACTATTCGGAGTGGAAAAACAGGCGCCGGGCCACGGGACTGGTGATGTCCGCCTCTCTCTTTGCCCTCAAGCTCGGGCTTACGCTGGGGGGTGCGCTGGTGGGATGGATCCTCGCTCACTATGGGTTCGTGGCGAACCAACCCCAGACGGGCAGGGCACTGGATGGCATCCTCCTATTGATGAGTGTCTATCCCGCCTTAGCGGGCATCCTCGGCGGGGGAGTGATGCTCTTCTACCCGCTGACCAACAAGATGATGCAGAAGATCGAGAGGGACTTGGCGGAGCGGCGCGAAGCGGCACCGGCGGCATAGCAGAGGGGGTCGCACGCCATGCCGGAGAGGCGATCGCGACAGAAAAGGAGTAGGAGGCAAAAATTCTTCTTGACATTTTGAACCGCTTTTGTTATATTGAAACTGGTTCAAGTGAGTCTGTCCTCACTGCTGTGACAATATCCGGCTGTAGCTGTCGAAGACGAGATGCGAGCCTGGGGTGCTTCCAGGGCATCTGCTAACGAGCTAAGGATATTGTGAGCCATGAACCGCATTCTTAGCAATCCTTCCTCTGCGTTTCTCTCCAATGGGGCCGCAGAACAACCTGGCCCGTACAGCCTTTCTCATAGCAGTCCATCAGGAATTCTCAACAGCTTTGGCAGCGCCATGGGAAGACGACCTCCGTGGGAGCACATCGCGAGTCGGCGACGGTGGTATCTGCGTTTCGGCTACTCTGCTTCCAAGGCAACGGAGGCCGAGCCATGGTGCCATGGGTAACAGTCACGACCGGAAAACAGGAGAGGCAATTGCCATGACCAGAAAATCTGCTCGTTTTTCCGGAAAGTACGTTCTCTGGCGATCAGCCCAATTCGAGGGGGGCCGCTTCCTCCTGTGTCTGCTTCTGATTTTGCTCATGCCCCACCTGCTGATGGCTGCCGCGGTAATCAAGGGGAGGGTTTTTGACAAAGACACCAAAGAAGCTCTGCCATCCGCAAACGTCTTCATCAAGGGTACCACCATGGGTGCCGCATCCGACCTCGAAGGTTACTACACAATCTACAACGTCCCCCTTGGCAAGCACACCCTGGTAGTCTCCTACATAGGCTACAGTACTGTGAACATTGACGTCATGGTGACCGGCAGTGGAACCATCCGGCAGGACTTTGCCTTGGAGCGGGTGGTGCTGAGGGGCAAAGAAGTGGTCGTCACTGCACAAGCGCAAGGGCAGATTCAGGCAATCACCCAGCAACTTGCCTCCGACAAGATCGCTAATGTGGTGTCGGAAGCGCGCATTCAGGAGCTGCCCGACTTCAACGCTGCGCAGGCCATCAGCCGCTTGCCTGGGGTCTCCACCCTCCTTAGCTCTGGTGAGGCGAACAAGGTGGTCATCCGCGGTCTTGCTCCGCAATACAACGCAGTCTCTTTGGAAGGCGTGAGGCTCGCCTCCACCGGCAGCACCCAGATCGGCGTCGCCTCTCAGCCAGGGACGACTGCAGGCACTCTTAACACGGACCGCAGCACCGATGTCTCCATGATTTCGCCTTACATGATAAAGACCATAGCTCTCTACAAGTCGCTCACGCCGGACATGGACGCGAACACTATAGGCGGCACCGTCAACATGGAGTTGCGCGAGGCTCCATCGGAGCTCCACCATGACTTGCTCTGGCAATCCGGCTATACGAGGAAGAGCGGCACCTACGACAACTACCGCGCCGTGGCCTCGACCAGCAAGCGTTTCTTCGACGAGAGGCTTGGTGTCTATGTACTGGGCAACTTGGAAAAGTACGATCGAAACTCAGACAACATGAGCGCCGCCTATGCCACGGCCAGCAGCACCATAGACACTACCACCGGATATCGGCCCGTGCGCGTGAACAACGTCGCGCTCAATCGTCACATCGAAACGCGCAAGCGCCTGGGTGCCAACCTGATTCTCGACTACCGCCTCCGGTCGGGTTCGCTCAAGTCCGTCAACGTCTTGGCGCGCCTGCAGTCCGATTTTCATGACCACCGCACCGTACTGAACTACCTGGACAGGCGGATCGACTTTACCTACAGAGGTGGCACAAATACCATCGACATGGCGACCAACTCCCTGGACTTCAGTCAGGACTTTCGACGGTTCTCCCTGCAGCTCAAATTCGCCAGCACCTACTCAAAGAACAGTCTGCCCGACTCCCCCTACTTGATATACCGACAGACCGGTGGCACAGGGGGGGAAGTGGGAATCAACAAGAAACCAGAGGACCTGAAGACACAAGTGGAGTACTATGGGCCAGAAAAGACCTACCTGACCAACCTAAACCTGTTTGCGAGCACGTACAAGGAGAGCAACCAGGAGTACTCAAGCAATTTGCGGGTGCCGATTCGTGTTGGTCCAATATTTCACGGCTACCTGAAGTTCGGCGGGCAGTTCCGGCGTGGTGACCATAACAACGACCAGGAGACCCCGTACGGCGAGCTCAGACGCGGCAGCCAGATCAACAACGCCATGCTGGATACGCTGGTGAGTCGCTTCGGGGTGGACTATGATCCATCCACAGGGATGTTTACTGCAGCAAGGTTCATGGGCGACAGGAAGCTCATGGGAGCTTTCTTGGATAACAAGTTCGGGCAATTCTACTGGGCAGGCGACCCGTCCCTGCCGCTGGCCATGGCGCACTATCTCCGCACCGACACCAACTTTGTCAACAAGTCCACGGGCACCAACGCTGGTGGGTGGTTCGAAGGAATATTCCAGCGGCTGGCGAACGACTATAGCTATGTGGAGCGCTACTCAGCAGGCTACGCGATGGCGGAACTGAACTTGCCGCCAGTGGGGGAAGTCTTTGGGCTCCATCCTTTTGTCGGCGCCCTGACGCTGGTGGGTGGCATTCGCTATGAGAAAGTGACCTCTGACTACACCGCGTACAACATGAGAGATGCCAGGAGTCCGCAAGACCAGGAGCAATACTACGACGAGGTGACGGCCCGCCCCGGCAATGAGTTTTGGCTGCCCATGGCACAGGCAAAGCTGAAACTCTTCCGCTGGCTTGACCTACGCTATGCGTACGCGCAGAGCCTGGCTCGCCCTGATTACCATCAGCTGTCCCCGAAATTCACCATAAGCTATGACGGCGGCGCTGTGTGGGCGGGCAACCCTAAGCTGAAGACTGCCCATGCCTACAACCATGATGCTCAGCTCACTCTCCACGGCAGCAAGTTGGGTCTCCTGTCGGTGGGGGTCTTCCGCAAGAAGGTGGAGAACTTTACCTACTACTCGCAATACAAACTCCACAAGACCGCCCCAGCCGGGTTGGATTCTCTGGGATCCTATAGAATCACCTTTACAGGGGGAGGCTTCTCGGAGCCCAAGGACGGCGCATGGCTCTACACCTACGTCAACGGTCGCTCACCCGCTCATGTGGAGGGCATTGAGTTTGACTTCCAGACCAACTTCTGGTACTTGCCTCAACCCTTGTCAGGCTTGGTTCTTGGCTTGAACTATGCGCATATGAGCTCTGATGCAGTGTATCCCTTGCGCGATGAGAAGACTGCCCCCAATCCTAATTGGAAACCCGGCTCTCGAGAGCCGAGATTCCTCGTTTTCACCACCGACAGCACCCGCGAAGGCCGGCTGATCTACCAGCCCAATGACGTGGCCAACGCCTACCTCGGCTACGACCTGAAAGGTTTTTCGATGCGTCTGTCGTTCGTGTTCCAGGGCAATTCCGTGAGCTATGTCGGTGCGTTCCCCGAGCAGGATGGTTTCACCAACGATTTCTTCCGTGTTGACCTGTCCATGCGGCAGAAACTGCCCTGGTGGGGCTTGGAGGCATTCTTCGATGCGGTGAATCTTAACAGCCGTTCGAACATGTCGGCGCAAAAATCCATTGGCGGATTTACCAGCGTTCAGAACTACGGCTTGGTGGCAAACCTGGGCATTCGCTACCGCATTTGAGGCCGTGGTGCGCGGGGAAGCTGAATCCAGCGCTCATCGCAAATGGGGTGGTGCGCTGGTGCGACAAGAACAGTGGACGCAGCAGAAGGAGGAGAAGTCATGAGGCGCTGGCTAATGATGTTTGTCATCACTCTGGTCCTGGCAACGGTGTCCTACGCGCAACAGAGGGACACAGTGTACGTGGCCAGTGACTTGGCGGGCGAGGGGAATCTGAACGTCGCGGTTCAGGAGAAGATCAACGCCGGAACCCTGTCAAGGACGGTCTTTAAGCTGGAGAGGTTAGGCTACTACATCATCACCGGCACCATCACGGTACCCCAGGGGGAACATCTGGAAATCGTTGGGCCGCCAGTGGGGAGAAAACAGGAAGAGGCACCGCCCCAGATCGTGTGGACCTCAAGCGGCGGGGTCGCCACCAACTTCATGTTCGACTGCTTCGGTGATCTCACCATGAAGAACGTTTGGCTTCGCTATGCCAACACCGCTGGGGCGCAGGTAGGGACAACTATTCAGTTCGAAGACGACCCGGTAGCCAACGCATCTGGCAAGGGGGAAGTGGGCATCTTCGAGAATGTGGTCTTCGAGTACTCTTCTTGTCCCCCCAATGCTGGTGGGGCCGTGACCGTTACCGCGGAACGCTTCAGAGGTACGTTCAAGAACTGCTACTTCCGCAACTGCATCGACACCCACCTGCGGTACTACGGCCGCGCCTTGTCCTTCCCTTATGCCACGACCGGCTGGCACAACGACTATGTCTACTTCGAGAACTGCACCTTCGCCAACATCGGCTACGTGTACATGCAGGAGGGTGGGGAGTACGGTGATGAAGTCTACTTCAACCACTGCACCTTCATGAACGTGGTCATGTTCGTCTTGGAGTCGGGGTGGTGGTGGAAGATGAACGTCACCAACTCGCTCTTTGTCAACACCTACATGTTCGGATACATTCCTGCCCAGCTGGGTGGGGGAGTGCCGTTCGGCGGTACGATTGCGATTGGGAAGGTCGCGGACTTCGGATTCAGCGTGCCCTTCACCGAGCAAGATCGCCGTATCCTGTTCGCCCATAACGCCTACTACCTGGAGGATTGGCTCACCGATTGGATGGTAAACTGCCCGTATAGCAAGGAGAAGAAGAGGAACCGCGAGGTCGACATGGTGCCGGCGCCCATGCCGATGCTCAACGACTCGACCATTGCCTTCTTCAACGACGACAGTCGTTTCCCGTATATGACCATGGACAGTCTTTACAATGGGCTGGAGTTTGTGCGGGAGACCAGCGGAGTCCTGAGGGGAAAGCCCATTTCGGCGCTGAACCCGCGCATTCTGGTGCCACCTACCGACTTGGAGGCCATCAAGGTGTTTCTGAACTACAAGTGGAGCACCAACGCGGACACCAATTGGGCCTACGACCCGGACGCAGGCTATTATCAGACGTGGCCTCTGCCGGAGAACTTGGCTTACCGGAATGATACTCTGAAGACTGCAGCCATGGGTGGCTTCCCGCTGGGAGATCTCTACCACTGGTGGCCTGAGCAGTACGAGCGCTGGAGCGCGCAGGCTGACCAGGAGCGGGCAAGAATCTTGACCTGGCGGGACACGGGCATCGACCCGCAGAGCAGTGTGGAACCGCCCGTCGCGAACCCTCTGCCCACAGGCTTTCGACTCGCCCAAAACTACCCGAACCCGTTCAACCCGAGAACCAAGATCCCCTTCTCCCTGCCCACGGCGGGGCGGATTCGGCTGACGGTGTACAATGGCCTGGGGCAAAAGGTGGCCACGTTGGTGGACGGAGTGACAGCTGCTGGTGAGCATACCGTCACCTTTGACGGCTCAAAGCTCCCAGGCGGTGTGTACCTGTATCGCCTCGAGGGCGAGGGCGTGTCCTTGACGAGGAAGTTCGTTTTGCTTAAGTAGCAGGAGCGTTGGCGGGTCAGTCTGCGGTTGCCCCTCCCGGGCAGCACGCAAAGGGAGGGGCAACCGTGGCGGCGAAGGAGAAGAGCTCTTGCTGCGGCTTCTCGATCGAGACCCGTATGAGGCGCAGCACCACAAACAAAAGAGGAGGGCGGTGAGATGAAAGGAGCTCGCTACTTGTTCGTGGCTCTGGTGATCGCAGCTGTCGCCGTGGGGGAGACGGTGGCGCTCGGCCAGAGCGCGGTGCAAACGTGGGGTTTCATCGGTAACAAGGGGCCGACGCGTACCAGTGGTTGGAAGTTTGTGCCTGGGGAGTTTGCCGGCAATGCGGGGGTAGCTGGCGATCAGGCATTGCTGGATGGCCAGTGGAGCGCGATTCGTGGTGGGTTTGAGGAGGTGGTGACGGCCACTCAGGAGAACGCGATTCGGGTGACGGGGAAGATTCGCTTTGTGGGGGGAGATCCGAAGTGGTGGAATGCGTTGCGCTGGGGGTTGTTCTACCACGACAGTGCGGGGGTGGTGGTGAATGTGGATACTGATTCGGCGTACTGGAATGGGTACGAGAAGTACGCCAATGGGTATTTGTTTGCGCCGCACAATGGGGTAGTGGATCGTCCGAACTGGGCGCATGGGGGAGGGGGTGATCATGGGGTAGTGCGGTACGGGACGTGGTTGAGCACGTATGGGAACAATTTGTCGTTGGGCTTTGTGGATCAGAAGCCGCGGCGTGCGGAGATGACGGAGGGGGTTTACAACTGGGCGGTTTCGGTGCAGCCGTTGGCTGATGGGACCAAGGAGGTGCGGTTTTACCTGATCAAGGAGGACAACAGTTATTGGTGGGGTGCGGTGTCGCGGGACACGACGACGATCGCGCCGAAGTTTAACGGGGTGTGTTTTGCGATCAATGGTGGTCAGGGTGGGAGCACCTCGACGGTGCGGGGGATGTATCTTGAGGATGTGTACGTGGATCGGGGGGCGCCGATAGAGATACCGGAGGCGCCGTTTGTGCCGTTTTACGTGGCGCAGTGGGGTTTCATCGGTAACAAGGGGCCGACGCGTACCAGTGGTTGGAAGTTTGTGCCTGGGGAGTTTGCCGGCAATGCGGGGGTAGCTGGCGATCAGGCATTGCTGGATGGCCAGTGGAGCGCGATTCGTGGTGGGTTTGAGGAGGTGGTGACGGCCACTCAGGAGAACGCGATTCGGGTGACGGGGAAGATTCGCTTTGTGGGGGGAGATCCGAAGTGGTGGAATGCGTTGCGCTGGGGGTTGTTCTACCACGACAGTGCGGGGGTGGTGGTGAATGTGGATACTGATTCGGCGTACTGGAATGGGTACGAGAAGTACGCCAATGGGTATTTGTTTGCGCCGCACAATGGGGTAGTGGATCGTCCGAACTGGGCGCATGGGGGAGGGGGTGATCATGGGGTAGTGCGGTACGGGACGTGGTTGAGCACGTATGGGAACAATTTGTCGTTGGGCTTTGTGGATCAGAAGCCGCGGCGTGCGGAGATGACGGAGGGGGTTTACAACTGGGCGGTTTCGGTGCAGCCGTTGGCTGATGGGACCAAGGAGGTGCGGTTTTACCTGATCAAGGAGGACAACAGTTATTGGTGGGGTGCGGTGTCGCGGGACACGACGACGATCGCGCCGAAGTTTAACGGGGTGTGTTTTGCGATCAATGGTGGTCAGGGTGGGAGCACCTCGACGGTGCGGGGGATGTATCTTGAGGATGTGTACGTGGATCGGGGGGCGCCGATAGAGATACCGGAGGCGCCGTTTGTGCCGTTTTACGTGGCGCAGTGGGGTTTCATCGGTAACAAGGGGCCGACGCGTACTGCCGGTTGGAAGTTCATCCCCGGCGAATATGCGGGGAATGCTGGCATCGGCGGCGATACCGGGCCAATCCCCGGTCAGTGGTCAGCCATTCGCGGTGGGTTTGAGGAGGTGGTGACCGCCACCGCAGAGAATGCGATCCGCGTCACGGGCCAGATTGAGTTTGTGGGCGCAGATCCAAAGTGGTGGGGTGCACTGCGATGGGGTCTATTCTACCACGACAGTGCCGGAGTGCTGGTCAACGTGGATACCGACTCTGCGTTCTGGACGGGGTACGAGAGCCGAGCCTATGGCTACCTATTCCAGCCGCACAGCGGGGTGAACGAGAGCCCGAACTGGGCGGCCGGCGGCGGAGGTGACCACGGCGTGGTCCGCGGGGGTGCGTGGATCAGCACGTACGGCATGAGCCACCTTTCCATGGGTTTTGTGCGCCAGGAGCCGTTCCGCGCGGAGATGACTGCCGGTGTGTACAACTGGGCGATTTCGGTGCGCCCGCTGCCGGATGGGAGCAACGAGGTTCGCTTCTATTTCGTGAAGGAGGACAACAGCTACTGGTGGGCGGCGACCTCCATCGACACCACGGGGATCACCACGCGGTTCAATGGCGTCTGCTTTGCCATGATTGGTGATCCCGGCGAGGAACCGGCCAAGCTGCGCGGCATGTACCTGCGCGATGTGTACGTGGACCGCGGCGAACCCATTGAAATCCCCGAGGCGCCGTTCAGCCCGTTCTACGTCGCGGACTGGGGCTTCATTGGTGGCCGCACCGGTGGCTGGACCTTGACTCCGGGAGAGGTGGACGGCAACGTCACCATCTCCGGCACGAGCGCGCCTACAGGCTGGGCGGCTATTCGTGGTGGATTCGCCAGAGAAGTGAAACTCACCTCCGGCAAGGCCCTCGTTGTGACCGGCTCTATGGAGTTCGAGGGTGGCGGTTTTGAAGGCTGGAGCTCCTTGCGGCTTGGCGTCTTCCATAGCGATAGTGCTGGGGTTGTTGTCGGCGACTCGTGGACGGGCACGGAAGGTCACCACAATGGCTACCTCTTCCTGCCGCACAGTGGCAACAACGAGCTCACCAACTGGCAGGGCATTGGCCAACTGGGTACCGTGGGCGCCGTGGTCGACTATGGGTGGCTTAGCACCAACGGCCCGAATCACTATGTGCTTACGGCACGCACACAGCTGCCGGCCGCTGCAGTGGGTGGACCCGGTCTGTATCACTTTGCTTTCTCGTTGGCTCCTGTGCGCGAGGGGAAGACCGAGATAAGGTATTACATCCATAAGGAAGACGGCACCTACAACTTTGCCGGCATTGTCAGCGATGAGCATGTGCCGCTGGTGACGACCAAGTTCAACAGCATCAACTTTGGGGTCAGCAACCAAGCCACGGCCAAAGCGTTGAAGCTGTACGATGTGCATGTGGACATGGGCGAACCGATCCAGATCCCGGATTCGCTGCTGGTTGCGGTAGCCATGTTGCCGGATCGGATGGTGCCTACCGAGTATGCGTTGCGGCAGAACTATCCGAACCCGTTCAACCCGTCGACCACCATTCAGTTCGCTTTGCCGCGCGACGGCGAGGTGAGCCTGGTGGTCCACGACGCGTTGGGTCGACCAGTGACCACCCTGGTCAATGGCCGGATGACTGCGGGCTACTACTCCGTGAACTTTGACGCCTCCAACCTGCCCTCCGGCGTGTACCTGTGCAGGCTGAAAGCGGGCGAGTACACCGAGACCCGGAAGCTGACTTTGATGAAGTAGACCTCCTCGTTTCTGTCGTTCGCCTCTTTGCAGCCCCGACAAGCAGCCTGTCTGCAGCCTGCAGACAGGCTGCTGTCGGATCGGGCCGGACCTGTTCCCAAGGAAGGAAGTGATGAGCGCGCACCAGACCGCATCAATTCGTTCAAGACAGTGGTTGTGGTCGACGTTGGCCGTACTGCTGCTTTACCTCCATGCGTTCGCGCAAGTGGACACAGTACAGACCAACGTTCCCCGGCTGCGGGGAGTATACGCTCACGACTTTTACATCGGCTGTCTCCTGTCCTATCGGCACATCGGTTTTCCCGATGACCCTTACGTGCCGGGCCAGTCGTCCGTGGTCGCGCGCCATGGCGGGGAGCTGATAGAGTTTCACATGAACAGCATGAGCCCCGGCAACAACATGAAGCCGCAATACACGGTGGACATCGCCGCCAGCGCAGCAGCCTACAACAACGCCACCAGCCAGGCGGCACGCGATTCGATCGATGTGCACCCGATCATTCGCTTCAATGGCGACCTGATTGCGCAACTTAACTGGGCCAAGCGGCAGGGGTTCACTTTCAGAGGCCACACCTTAGTGTGGCACAGTCAGACGCCTGCTGCCTTCTTTCGCTCCGGCTATTCAGAGGCGGGCCCACGCCTGACCAAAGAAAAGATGACCGAGCGGATGGAACACTACATTCGTGAAGTCATCCGCCTCCTCCACGAAGGCTGGCCGGGGTTGCTGTCGGCCATGGATGTGGTCAATGAAGCCGTGTTAGATAACGGCCAGGACAGGACGGACAGTGAGTGGTTCCGCACCTTTGGGGACAATAGCTACATCATGAAGGCATTTGAACTCACGCGCAAATACTGCCTGGCCTATGGCGAAACGCAAATGAAGCTCTACTACAACGACTACAACACCCACCTTGCCGCGAAAGCAAACGGAATCGTGCGCCTGTGCGGCCCGATGTTTGCAGCAGGCTACCTCGACGGCATCGGCATGCAGGAGCATGACGCCTTGACCTCTCCAACTGCCGAACAGTGGATTGCCTCTTACCAGAAGTTCGACCCGATCTGCCACGAAATGGCGGTGACTGAGCTTGATGTCACCACAGGCTACGCCCAGCCACCGATGGAGGTGCTGCGCCAGCAGGCCAATCAGTACGGGCAACTTTTCAAGTGTTTTGTGGAGCGGAGCTACTTCTCTGGCAGGGGGAAGATCATCAGCGTGTCCAAGGATGGCCTCAACGACCAGTACACTTTCAAGACCAATCAGTCTTCGTCGCTGTGGGATGCCAATAACCAATGCAAACCGGCCTTCTTTGCCGTAGTGGCTGTAGGGACCTACTACAACGGGCTTGATTCTCTGGTGGCTCGGGCCGCTGCTCTGAAGGAGGAGGACTTTTCACCTCAAAGCTGGGCGGATTTCGCAGAGGCGCTTTCCAGGGCGCGGAACGCGATGACTCGCAATTACTCCTACACGACCTCCGCTGCCGATACCCTTGAGGCTGCTTTCGTGGCCCTGAAGGCTTCTATGGATGCTCTGCAACCGGCAAGCGCCGTGAGGTTGGCCAGCGAGCGATATCCCCGGCAGTTCTCCCTCAAGCCGAGCTATCCCAATCCATTTAAAGGGGGCACGGCGATTAGTTACCGTCTGCTCCTCACCAGCGAGGTATGTGTCAGGATTTTTGACCTCCGTGGAAAAGAAGTCGCTACGTTGGTTCACGAGCTCCAGGGTCCAGGTGACTATGTGGTGAGATTCGACGGCAGCAGTCTGCCCAGCGGCACGTATCTGTGTCACATGAAAGCGGGCGATCGTGTGGAGACCCAAAAGCTGACAGTCGTCAGATGAGCATACGTGGTTGTGGGTTGTGATTCGTTGGTCGACGAGAGGTTCTGCGCGTATTAGTCGAAGACGAACCGGCAGAGGGCGCTACCCGTCTGGCGGGTGTGGCCGTCGCGGTGCTTGCCGTCTCAGGCTCATGGACCGGAAGGGCGCGCGCGGAGTGGTAGGCTGCATGTGAGGGCGATTGCCTTGATGACCACAGCAGCTTCAATTGGGCCATCGCCACGGCAGCGGCGGGCGGCAAGTGATCGCAGACACTGTTCATGCGCGACCGGAATAGTCGGTACCTTGTCCGACGAGTGATGACCGCTCCGCCGGTGGAGAGATTGACCAGGGTGGCACCGGAGCCGGGAGTGACTCAGGAGACGGCGCCCCCGCAAATTTTCTGGGTGGATGCCGAATTGCGTCGGATTTCCCGAGGGTAGCTGCCCGATGAAGGCTGCAGGTAGGATGGGTGGCCAAGACAAGGAACATGCTGTTGTTGAAATAGACATAGCGACTTGTCATCACCGGCGGTTGGGCTGCAGACGAGAGCCCGGGGAGGCATGACATGATAGGACATGGTGACCACAATTGTTTCAACCTTCGCTTGAGGACTTTCACGTTGTCGCTTCTGGCCATCTTCTGCGGCGTGCCGCTATTGGCTCAGCCCAGTGGCGGGCCGTATGGCCCCTTGCGGCAGTCCTACACCATCCCGCAAGTCAAGGGAAGGATCTACTACGTTGCCCCTGACGGCAAGGCAGATGCCGTCGGCAGTAGTTTGTCCTCACCCACTACTATCGAGTCGGCGATTGTACGTGCCAAGACCGGTGAGGCCATCGTCCTCCGCGGTGGCATCTACCGTACCGGCAGGCTTCTCTTCAACCAGGGGATAATCATTCAGCCCTACCTCGATGAGCAACCGATACTGAAAGGCACGTATGTGGCCACCGACTGGCAAAGCCTCGGTAACGGTCTTTGGGTCACGAAATGGCCCTATCTGTTTCCTTCTCGTCCGGCCGAATGGTGGAACCGTAACCGCGAGGGCAAGGTGACGCCGCTGCACCGCTTCAACAACGACATGGTGTTTGTCGACGGCAGGTTCTTGCAATCGGCGGGCTGGGAAGGAGAGGTCGACGAGAACAGCTTCTACATCGACTACGAGAGCGGGAGACTCTACATCGGCGTCGACCCCACAGGCAGGGAAGTGGAAATCACCGCGTTCGATGTCGCGCTCTTGCGGACGACAGGAGAGGTTCATGGCAAGAAACCAGACCGAAGGGGGCCGAAGATACGAGGCATCACCTTCACGCAATATGCGTTTCGTGCCTTAGAGGTGGAAGGCGCCTTCCCCGAAGGCCCCGCCGATGAAGCGAGCTTCGGCAAAGACGTGGTTGGCACGCTTTTGGAAAACTGCACCATTTCCTACTGTTCCCGCGTGGGTGCCTACCTCAAAGGAGACTCGCTCACGATTCGACACTGCCGCGTCAGCGACACGAGCACCGAAGGCCTGTACATCATGAGTTCCAATGACGTGCTCCTCGAAAGGAACATCTTCACTCGCAACAACATTGAAAGGATAACAGGCTATTACCCTGCGGCTGTCAAGATCTTTAACCAGTGTCATCGCGTCACGTGCCGTGACAATTTGGTTGTCGATCTACCCTATTCCAATGGCATCTGGTATGATGTGGGCAACGTCGATGGGCGGTTTCTGAACAATTGGGTAGAGAATGTCGGAAGCACGAAGGGCCAGTTCCCAATTGAGCGCCCCTGGCCGAGCAACAACGGGTTCTTCTTTGAGATTTCTAAAGGGGCAATATGTGCAGGGAACCTGTTTGTCAATTGCGACCACGGGCTGTGGGTGCTTAACAGCTCCGATGTGCAGATCTACAACAACACCTTTGTAAACAGTACCGCCTGCATCTCGCGCAATGCGCGGCGTGCGGCCGGCGACCCATTCGGCTGGCATCCCAGTACCGGGCCTGACGTGGACAAGCGACATGGGCATGTTCTTGTGAACAACCTGCTTTATGCGAACGAGGGTTTCGAGCGTCCGCTGCTCTACGTGTGGCAGCCGACAGCGTTGTGCGAACGCCTGAAGGACTCGCAGGTGCGCGCCATGGACCACAACGTGTTCGTCACCACCTCGTCGCGCGTGAGGTTGCCACTGGTCGTGTGGGGGCCGGAGAAGACCGACAGTTGCTACCTGGTCTACGACTCATTTGCTTCGTTCCAAGAGGCGCACCCGGAATATGCCGTGCAGACTTGGCATCTGTCTGGATATCGCGGACAGCTTTTCAAGAGCCTTGAATTGGGCGACTACCGGCCCCTGGAGGAGCATCCAGGGGCTCCTCCGGGGCGAAAACTGCCCGCGGAGGTAGTAAAGTTGCTCGGCACAGAGAGGGGCTACATCGGCGCGTTTCCCCCTGTGCGCGCGGAGTTTTGAGCGCACGGGTGGCAACCGTGTCAGCTGCGGGAGGTCGCCCGTTTTGCAGTGGTTCCAACGTCGGGAGGGCAATGAAAAGACGACCCCTGAGGCCCAGTCTGGGGCACAGAAAGCACCTGGGCGGTGCTCTTGGCCTTTTGACCTTAGCGCTGTTCTTTTCGTGTGCGGGCAAGGAGCCCAGTCCCACTGTGGCGTTTTGTAGCTTCGAGTTCAGGGGCGAACACTACCGCATCCGATCTGTGCAGGCGGCCGGCAGGGACCTGTCCTTCAACGAACTGATCAGTAGGCGCTTTGTCGCGGTGGACTATGGCCAAGACGGCTTCATAGACGAAGTAACGCTCGGCGAGGTGACGGTGGCACAGGCGCAGGAGCTCTACGAAGTGGCGCTGGAGACGCTCGCCAGCGAAGGCAAGTTGCGCTTGGTAACGCCGCGCGGCAAGTCGTATGACGACCAAGATGCGAAATACCACTACGAGGTCCGCACTCTCTGCCCGGGTGCGCAGGAGTGTCTCAACCAGTTCAGGATTATGCGCGATCGACGAGCGCCCAACCCGGAGGCTACCGTGGCCATCGACCGACAGGCCGACGGGACCATAGACGTTGTGGTCAAAGGCCCACTCCCGCTGGAAGAAGTACAATCGCTCTATGCGCAAGTTTTGAAGAGGGGTATTGACAAGGGACGATTGGTGGCGCTGGAGCAGAGAATCGTGGTCAGGTAGGATGACGTTCCAGCTCGGGTGCCCGTCTTTGTGGGGTGCTCACAAATTGGGGAACCAGCTCTTGCGCGTGGATTCCTTGTTGTGGGCAGCGCATCCGGTCCATGGGCAAATGTGTTTAGGCAGGGAGGTTGTCATGAAGTTTCTTTTGTGCTCGCGTTTCAGTTGGAAGCGTCACAGTTTCGGGCAGTTCCATTGGCGTCGGGCACTGAGGATGGGGGTGGTTGTCTTCCTTTGCGCGCTGTTCCCCTTGCGGACTATTGCCCAGCCACTTGCCCAAGGGAAAAGTAAATTCCTCGGCGCGGCAAGCGGGCGCGACGTCTACCGCAACTTTGACAAGTACTTCAACCAGATCACCCCTGGCAACGACGGCAAGTGGGGATCGGTCGAGTATACCCGTGGTCAGTACAACTGGAGTAACCTGGATCGCATCTATGAATACGCCATGAGCAAGGGGATCCTGTTCAAAGAACACACCTTGGTCTGGGGGCAGCAGCAGCCTTCATGGATTGCCTCGCTGGACTCGTCAGGGCAGAGGCAGGCAGTGGAGGAATGGATGCGCCGCATAGGCGAACGCTACCCGCAGATGGCATTGGTTGACGTCGTGAACGAGCCCTTTCATGCACCGCCGGTATACAAGAACGCGCTCGGGGGAGACGGGGCGACGGGGTGGGACTGGGTCATTACCGCCTTTGAGCTTGCGCGGCGCTACTGTCCGCCACAAGCGAAGTTGCTCCTGAACGAGTACAACATCCTGCATTCAAACTCAGAGACGACAAGGTACATGAACCTGGTCAGTTTGCTGAAGGCGAGGGGACTGATCGACGGCATCGGCATCCAGGGGCACTACTTTGAGTTTCGCGGCAGTACGTATGTCTACGACATCAACGTCATCAAGGCCAACCTCGACCGCCTTGCGACGTTGGGACTCCCCATCTACATCACCGAGTTCGACATCGATGAGCAGGACAACACCGTCCAGCTCCAGCAGTACAAGATTTACTTCCCGATCTTCTGGAATCATCCTGCGGTGAAGGGAATGACCTTTTGGGGCTACTACGAGTATGATGTGTGGACTGCGCATCCCTATACCTTTCTGATCGACTACAGTGGCAGGGAGCGACCGGCCATGCAGTGGCTAAAGACGTATGTGCGCAGTCCATTCCCGCCGCTGGTCATCTCCCCCAACGGTGTGGTCAACGTTCCTCGCAATCCGCTGCTCACTTGGCACACGTCCGAGACAGCCGGAGAGTATCGGGTTCAGTTGTCGGTGACGAGCACGTTTGGCAGCCTGGTGGCGGACACGGTGGTTTGCGACACGGTTGCCCAGGTCACTGGGCTTGCCGCGAACCAGCGCTACTTCTGGCGCGTGTGCGGTATCAATCAGTACGGCAGCAGCGACTACTCGGCAGTGGCAAGCTTTATGACCGGCGACTACTTTTCACGAATCGATGGCACGGCTACCGGCAAGGCTGATTTTGCACTGTTGCAGAACTACCCCAATCCGTTCAATCCGGAGACAACGATCGAGTTCGCCGTAGCGCGGGAGTGCCCTGTGCAGCTCAAGGTCTACAACCTGTTAGGGCAGGAGGTGGTGACACTGGTGAACAGGACGCTGCCCGCTGGCAGGTACAGGGTTCGGATGTCATCCCAGGAGCTAAAGGCCGGCATCTACTTTTACAAGATGACGGCGGGCAGCTTTTCCAAGACGAGGAGGATGGTGGTTCTTGAATAGGCGGGTTGCAGGCACCCCCCTTTTCGTGACGAGGCGCCAGTACCGAAAGGGCTTGCCTCAAAACTTGCCGAATGCGTTTGATTTGTGTGAACAGCTCGGGAAAAGGAGGCTTGATGAGTCGATCGCGAGTCGCCACGTTGATCGTCGTGCTCCTGTGGAGTGCATTGCTTCTGGCCCAAGGGCAACAGCCACTTGCTGACCCCTGGGTCGACTACGTCGCCGGTGAGTACGACATCGTACCTGATATCACCTACCACACTGCCAACAATGTCGACCTGAAGCTGGACCTGTACGTATCGAAGGACCGGTCAAGGCTGCGGCCGGCGGTGTTGCTGTTTCACGGCGGCGGATGGGTGGCTGGGCAGAAGGAGAGGAATGTGTTGCAGCTGCTGCCCTATTTGCGTTTGGGGTGGGTGGCAGTGAACATCGAATACCGCATTGCCCGGAACTCTTTGGCCCCTGCGGCGGTGGAAGACTGCCGCTGTGCGCTGCGGTGGGTGTGGAGCCACGCCGCAGAGTACGGCATCGACCGCAGCAAGCTTGTGCTGACCGGAGGCTCGGCCGGCGGGCATCTGGCGCTCATCACCGGCATGTTGCCACAGTATTCTCAGTTCGACCGTCAGTGCCCAACCGATGGCAATATGCGCTGGAGCGATGCACAGGAACCGGCAGCGGCGGTGGCCGCCATCGTCAATTGGTACGGCATCACCGACGTGGCGGAGCTGCTCCAAGGGCCTAACGCCAAGCACTATGCGATCGAATGGTTTGGCAGCATGAGGGAACGTGAGCAGTTGGCGCGGGAGGTATCGCCCATTTCCTACGTGCGCAAAGGCCTGCCGCCGATCATCACCATCCATGGCAGTGAAGACAACGTCGTCCCCTACGCACAGGCCACCCGCCTCCATGCTGCGCTGGATGCAGCCGGTGTGCCCAATAAGCTGGTGACCGTCACGGGGGGCAAACACGGCGGCTTTGACCGGAAAACGATGATTGAGTGCTTCACGGAGATTCGTGAGTTCTTGCGCAAGCACGGACTTGTGGCGCAGTGAGCCTCCGGAGCGTGGCCTGTGTTCCATGTTGAGGCTGCAAGGACCGTTGCGTCAGGGGGAAACGAACTCCGTGGGATTACCCGTGACGTCGCCGGCACGGGGTGGGAGTATGGCCGTACGGGCGACGTGCAAGCCACCCGGCGCAGTCGGTGAGTAGAACTCTTTAGGAGGTCGAAGCGGGGTGTCCCGTTTCCAATTCATCAGGTGACAGCGCATGAAGCTCGAGCGAACGGTTGTTGCGGCAGCCTTGTCGATGTGTGTGGTAGCCGCAAGCGTTTGTGGAGCCGGAATCCCGCGCCTGGCCAAACAGGGTGGCGTTGTTCAGCTCCTCGTAGACGATAAACCATTCCTGATCCTCGGCGGCGAATTGGGCAATTCCACGGCCTCCGACCTGCGGGCACTGGAGGCTGTGTGGCCGAAATGCGCACAGCTGGGCATGAACACGGTGCTTGCGCCCGTGTATTGGGAAATGCTCGAGCCGCAGGAGGGGGTCTACGACTCTGTGTTGGTGGATAGTCTCCTTGTCCAGGCGCGTCGGCACGGCTTCCGTCTTGTCCTCCTGTGGTTCGGTTCGTGGAAAAACAGCATGTCTTGCTACGCTCCCCTCTGGGTGAAGGCCGACCCGGATCGCTTCCCGCGTGCCCGGGAGCGGTGCGGCCGGCCCCTGGAGATCCTTTCGCCATTTTATGAGGCGAACCGCGAGGCCGATGCCCGTGCCTTCCGCAACTTGATGGCTCACCTCCGCAAAGTTGACGGCAACGCCCGCACCGTGGTCATGGTCCAGGTAGAAAACGAGGTGGGAATGATACCTGACCCAAGGGACTACGGGGAGAAGGCAACCGCTCTGTTTGCCAGCGAGGTCCCCGCCCCATTGATTCAGTACCTGGTTTCCCATCGTGAAAACCTGCGTCGCGAGCTTATTGACTTATGGAGAGGCAGTGGGTTTCGCACCTCCGGGACGTGGGAAGAGGTGTTCGGCAAGGGAGAGCGGGCCGAGGAGCTTTTTATGGCTTGGCATCTGTGCCGGTACGTGGACGAGGTCGCGGCAGCCGGCAAAGAGGAGTACCCTCTTCCCATGTTCGTCAATGCTGCCCTGAACAGACCAGGATACCGGCCTGGAGAGTATCCAAGCGGCGGGCCTGTGCCGCACCTGTTGGACATTTGGCGAGCCGGTGCTCAGGCGATCGATTTCTTCGCTCCTGATATCTACTTCGCCGACTTTGCTAACTGGTGCGAGAAGTACACCCACGCCGGAAATCCGCTATTTGTGCCCGAGGCAAATCGAGGAGACCAGGCGGCCGTGTACGCACTTTATGCTGTTGGCCAGCACGATGCGCTCGGCTTTTCCCCGTTTGCTGTTGAGTCCATCGCTGATCCAGGCGCGCACCCATTGCGTGAGGCCTACAGGCTCCTGCGCGAGTTGGCTCCGATTTTGCCTGCCCACGCCGGCCGGGGAAAGCGGGTAGGAGTGTTGCTGAGCCAGGACAAACAGACAGTGGTTGTCAATTTCGACCCCTATGCCCTGAGCGTGGCGCATGACTTTACCTTCAAGTGGGCAAGGCGGCCGGAGAACCTGACCTCCTGGCCAGAAGTCGGGGGGCTAATCCTCAGGACAGCTCCTGATGAGTTCATCGTCGCCGGCAGCGGCATCCTCGTCACCTTCTCTTTTGCAGAAGGAACGAGGGAGATTGCGGGGATCGCCCAGATCGATGAAGGGACCTTCGTCGGAGGTCGGTTTGTGCCGCGCCGTCGACTGAACGGGGACGAGAGCCATCAGGGCAGGCACCTGCGCATCCCCTCTGGCCAGTTTGGCATCCAGCGGGTACGCCTGTACCGGTACTGGTGAAGGCCCTCAGCCACACAGCGGTGCTCGGGGAACGTAGCCTACAAGAAGGCCCTGGTGTCCCGACTCCTGCCGAAAGAAAGAAGGGCTTACCCCACGCGACTCAACTCTAACGCGCCGCAGCTTGACCAGTTCGCCCGGAAGTCCCTCGGTACGGTTTTTGGAGCGAAGAGTGCGATTTTCTCCTGCGACAGATTTAACCCGCGGGCGGGAGCGGCGTTCGCTCTGGCTGCTCGGCAAGCCTTGATCAACCGAAAGATCTGGGCGTCGGCGAGCGGTCCGTGGCGCGGGATGGCGCACGACCAGATGACGAACCCTGTTGCAGGTGCGCAGGTCGGATCGACTTGGCAGAACCGGTGCTCAATGGCAAGGGATGCTCACGCCGGGGCATTGCCCGAGACAAGAGTTGCCCAAAGGGCAAGACGCATTCACCCGTCGACTCCCCGCATCCTCGGTTTCGGCTGGAGCGAGGTCCTTTCGGAGCAGTAGAGTATGATAGGCACTCTCTTGCACGTCCTGCCCGGTCACGTGCTCCACGGTGTTGAAGCGTCTTGCTCCTCAACCCAATCTGCTAATCAAGCTCCAATGTCACGACAGACTTGCCTGGCAGGGAAATCGCAAGCGTATTCCCGTCCAATCGCCACCCCGAGAACGGCTTGATGTTGACCCTTTCCGGTTTTCCAAAGTCATTGTAGTCATTCATCGCTGGGGAGGTGATGATTTCTCCTCGCACACGTGCAGGCCGCTGTGGGCCGCGCAAGTCGATCTCAACGTCCAGGGCCCTATTGGGATTGATGTTGGCGAGAGACACGTGGATCCTGCCCCGGCTGTCTCTAGAAGCCGAGGCGGTCAGACTTGGGAGCCCCATGCCCTCGAACACATAATCCTGGCATGTCACGTCAATTGGCAGCAAGGTGGCGTCCTGATGGACTTTGTACATCTTGAACACGTAGAAGGTGGGCGTCTTGACAAGCTGCTCGCCTCTGGTGAGCAACATCGCCTGCAGCACATTGACAGTTTGCGCGATACAGGCCATCTTGACTCTTCGGGCGTGGTTGTTGAAGATGTTCAGGTAGAGTGCCGCTGTCACCGCGTCACGGAGGGTGTTCTGCTGGAAAAGGAACGCAGGGTTGGTGCCAGGCTCCACATCGAACCAGTTTCCCCACTCGTCGGCAATCAGGCCGATTCTGTTTTCCGGGTCATACTGGTCCATCAGGGCAATGTGTCGTTCGAGTCGCTGCTCCATAAGCAGGGTGTTCTTCATGGTGTGAAACCAGTCGTTCTCGGTGAATTCGGTGGCGGAGCCCTTGTGGTCCCATCCATGGCAGAACGTGTAGTAATGAAAGGAGTAGCCCTGGATCAGGTGCGGGTACTTCTGCGTCTTCTGGAGCAGGACTTCAGTCCAGTGGTAATCGGCATCGGTTCCCCCGCTCGCCACGCGATAGAGATTTCCGAAACGCAAGTAGGTTGAGAACTGCTTGAACAGGTCGGCATAGAACTCCGGAGTCATGTTGCCCCCGCATCCCCAGCTCTCATTCCCCACGGCCCAAAACTTGACGTTCCACGGCTCTTGGCGGCCGTTCCTCTTGCGCAGCTCCGTCATGGGACTCTGGGCATTGGAGTTCACATACTCCACCCACTCCGCTGCTTCTCGTACAGTGCCGCTTCCGACGTTAAGGCAGATGTACGGCTCGGCACCGAGCAGCTCACAGAGATCAAGGAATTCGTGGGGGCCGAAGCTGTTGTCCTCCGTCACTCCGCCCCAGGTGGTATTGACGATGCAGGGCCGCTGGTCTCTGGCCCCGATTCCATCTCTCCAGTGGTAAGTATCGGCAAAGCAGCCCCCGGGCCAGCGTATCACCGGAGGGGCAATCTCCCTGAGCGCCGCAATCACATCGTTTCTGATGCCACGCGTATTGGGGATGGGGGAATCTTCGCCAACCCAAAGGCCGCCATAGATGCAGTGGCCCAGATGTTCGGCGAAGTGGCCATAGATGTACTTGCTGATCTTCTCTTTGCCGAGGTCCACGTTGACGACGATCCTATTTGGCCTGCTTGCGGCAATCACCCCGCCGACACCCACTGTGCCGCACACGAGGAGCACTGTCATGAGGCGCATAGGCTTGCTCCTATGAGAATTGTTCTTGGGTTTTGCCCTGCACTGCCGGAGGCTGAAAGAACTCCTGAATGTTGGACTTTGAAGCACAGGTGGCGTTCTTTCCTCGGCAAATTCACGCTGGTGAGCTGACTGGGCCTTGCGCCCATATGACCCGGGCGGTTGCACCCGGAAGGATTGCGCAACTCCGCTGCCGCATCCTTCCGGCGCCAGCCCCTAACCAAGCAGGTGGGCCACGATTGGTTCTCTCGGCTTCGACGTCGCCAAAGAAGCCTGCAGCCCCGCATTCCCTATTGTTGGCCGCATCAACCTCGTTGCGCAGGGATCTGCCCGCTCCTTTGGCTTCGAAGCCCAACACTTTTGGGCCCAGCATCCCTCTGGTCAATAGGCCGAGAAGCCCCCGGGTGCTACTGCTGCCTGCTCCTGAGATACGCCAGCGGTTGCCTCACCCCACCCCTGGCCCTCCAATGGCGTCCCTCCTGGCGCGTATATAGCGAATTGGTTACTAAAACGCAAGCAAAAACTGCCCCGGCACCCCATGGCCCTCCGCCGTGCAAGCCCTTCGCCTGAGCTCGCTGCGCCAAGCCGCGGTCACGCCCCGGCGACCGAGTAGCGGCTTGGAGCGATGTGGCGCGATCACCTCAGGGGGCATTCTCGGGTGCGCCGCGTCAATCAGTCTTTCCTGGCAGAGCCCTAACCCCGTCCGCTACCTTGGCGAGGGCAGACTTGCTACTGCGAGCACGGCGGGCAGCCCGTGGGGCGAGCTCCGCGACAGCGGGCGAGTTGAAGGCCGTCAGCGTGCTCTCGACCAGGCGCATCTGCGTCAGAGCCAGCAGGAAGGACAGAGTGGACTCGGCACCCTGGTTGAGGTTGAGCCTGTCCACGTGCAAGGCGTCGTGACAGCCGCCGGTGTTGGGATCGTACACGGGCAAGCCCAGGTCGTTGCGTCCCAGGAACCACTCGAATGCCTTGCGGGCCTCATCGTACCAGAACAGGTCGTTGGTGGCAAGATACGCCTCCAAGCAGGCGGCGGTCATGGACTGCGCCTCTAGCGGCTGTTGGTCAAATCTGGCCTTCTTGCCGCCACGCGCATAAAAACCATTGGAGCCGATGGGGGCAAAATGGCCCGCTTTGGCCGTCTGGAGTTCCGCCAGCCAGCGCAGGGAGGCAAGGCCGATGTCCAGGGCTTCCTTGTCCCGCAGCCACCGCCCCACCTGGATGAGCGCCTGCGGGAGCTTGCCGTTGTCGTAGGTCACCACCTGCTCGAACCATTGCCAGTGAGGGGCAGCGTTCTCCTTGTAGAGGCGCACAAGACGGGCACTGAGCTCGCAGCGCACCTGGTGGACGCGGCGATCCCCCCGCAAGTGGCGGCAATAATCGTTGATCCCCAACAGCGCCGTTGCCCAGGCGCGGGGCGAGGTGAGCTCGAGCATCGCCGGCAACGCGCGTTCAAAGAGCGGCAAAGCCCACATCTGGAAGGGGCGATGGCGGGACCTGCCTATGCAGGCCCCCAGCGCCCACAACACGCGCCCCTGACAGTCGTCCGAGCCACTCTCTTCTTGCCAATGGCGGTCAAAGCTCATGAAGTTGCGGAAGCGACGAGCGCGTTCGTTGAAGGCGTACTCCACGAAAGCCGCGCAGCGGAAGGCCAGCTCGGTCACCTCGGGGCGCTGCACGCCGGCCTCCTCCAAGAGCACGGCAAGCAGCAGTCCGCGGGCGTTGTCGTCGGTGCAGTAGCCCGTGGCCAAGTGGGGGATCGAGAAGCGGGCATGCTGCAGGATGCCAGTCGAGTCGGTCATCTTCAGCAGATGGTCGAGCTTGGTGGGCAGGCCCACGCGCTCCTCGTCCAGCGTCTTGACCAGAAACGGACGTGGCTTGCGCAGGCGGCTGACCCGCGCCTTTTGCAGGGACTCCACATAGAGATGAGCGATGTTGCTCCACACCATCTCCCGGCCCAGCATGTAGGCCCACTTGCGCATGGCGTGGCGGCGCGGCTCGTCCTGGAGGAGGGCCACAACTTCCCGGGCTATCGCCTTAGGGTCATTGAACGGGACCAGCACGCCCCTCTCGTCGGCCAAAAGTTCCTCCGCATGCCAGTAAGGTGTGGAAATCACCGCCTTGCCGCAACCAAATGCATACGAAAGGGTGCCTGAAGTAATCTGCGCACGGTTGAGGTACGGGGTGATGTAGATGTCGGCGGCGCCCAGGAACTCCTTCAACTCCTCAATGTCCACGAAGCGGTTGTAGAAAATGACATGCCTCTTGATGCCCAGCTCTCGCGCCAGCCTTTCCAAGCTGAGGCGATACGACTCCCCCTCGCGGCGAATGAGGTTCGGATGGGTAGCGCCCAGCACGATGTACACGACGTTGGGGACCGCCACCACGATATCGGGCAGGGCCTTGAGCACGTTCTCGATCCCCTTGTTGGGCGAAATGAGGCCAAAGGTCAGGAGGACACATTTCCCTTCAACGCCGAATTGATCCTTGTAGAAATTCGGGTCGACAAAGGGCATGTCCGGAATGCCATGCGGGATGACGTCGATCTTTTCCGGCGGCACCTGATAAACCGTCTGGAGGAGCTCTCTGCCTTTTTGGCTCATGACGACCAGGCGGGCAGAGAGTGCAGCCAATTCGCGCGTCACCCTGAATTGGTCTTCCTCTGGCTCCTGCAACACAGTGTGTAAAGTGGTGACCACCGGCATGTGCAGAGAGCGCAGCAGGGCAAGGATGTGGGCGCCCGCTTCGCCGCCGAAAATGCCGAACTCATGGTGCAGAGAGACGACATCGCAGTTGCTGAGATTCAGAAAGTCGGCAGCGCGGTGGTAGTCATCGATGTCCTGCTCTTCTACCTCAAAACGCACTTCCGGCGGGTACTGGTAGCCAGTGTCGACGTCGTTGACAGGTACGATCAGCGTTTCGGTCTTTGGGTACTGGGTGGCGATGGCGTGGCAAAGGTCGTAGGTAAAAGTGGCGATGCCGCACTGCCTGGGCACGCACGTCCCGAGAAAAGCAATTTTCTGCAGTCCTTCCCTCTTGTCCATAGCAACCTCCCCTTGTTGGTGTGACAATGGCCATTTTCAGATACTCAGCAGGAGGCCCACAGGTTGCAACAGAGAGGACGAATGGTCAACTCCTGAAGAAGAACGGCCCCGGGACCTTGCTCCGCCGAAAATTGCCATTGACTGAAGACCAACAAGTTCGTATATTCGCGTACACTGTTGCCCACAGACCAGCAGGAGCAAACGATGAAGCCAACGGCCCCGCTTGACCTGCGTTGCGAGTACCTCTGCAATCCCATCGGCATCGACGTGCACCATCCGCGGTTTTCCTGGGTGGTCGAGCCTGTGCGTCGTGGACAGCGCCAGCTTGCCTACCAACTCATCGTGAGCAGCGACGCCGCCCACGTGGAGCGCGGCATAGGAGATGTGTGGGACACCGGGCACGTGGAGAGCGACCAGACGTGCCACGTGGTTTACCAGGGCACGCCGCTGGCTTCGCGCCGACGCTACTTCTGGCGCGTGCGCTATTGGGATGAGCAGGCCCAGGGGAGCCCGTGGAGCGATGCGGCGTACTTCGAGACCGGCTTGCAACCCCACGAATGGCAGGCGAGCTGGATCGGCAAGAGAGATGGGGAGGAATTCCAGACGAAGCTTCCCCTGCTCTTTGGCAAAGAACTGAGCGCCGGTCTCCACGCGCGACCGCTCTTTTTGCGCAAAGAGTTTCGGCTCCCCACGGGCGTGCGCCAGGCGCGTGTCTACGTGTGCGGACTCGGTTACTACGAGCTGCGCCTCAACGGCCAGAAGGTGGGCGACCAGGTGCTCGATCCGCCGCAGACGGACTTTCACAAGATAGCCCTGTATGCCACCTACGATGTCACCGACATGCTTGGCGCCGAGAATGCGCTGGCCGTCATCCTGGGCAACGGACGACACATCAAGGCCTTTGGGTTTGGGCATCCGCGCCTCATCCTGCAGGCGCACATCTGGCTGGAAGACGGCAGCGAAATGGTCATTGCCAGCGACCCTTCCTGGAAGGTCGGGTACGGCCCGCTGCTGGAGGATGGCATCTATCACGGCGAACGGTACGATGGGCGCCTGGAAATGCCCGGCTGGGACGCCCCCGGCTTTGACGACGCTGCCTGGGAGGCGGCCGTGCCGGTGGATGGTCCGCCCCTGGCAGCCCAGATGATGCCGCCAATTCGCGTGACGGCGACGCGTAGTGCCTGTGCGTTGTGGAGCCCGGCGCCCGGTGTCTATGTGTACGATTTCGGGCAAAACTTTACCGGGTGGGCGCGCCTGCGCGTGCGCGGACCGAGGGGCACTGAGGTGCGCATGCGCTATGCAGAGTTGGTAACTCCTGAAGGACAGATCAACACGGCCCCGAACCAAAATGCCGAAGCCACCGACGTGTACGTGCTCAAAGGCGAGGGATTAGAGTGCTACGAGCCTCGCTTCACCTATCACGGCTTTCGCTATGTCGAGCTGACCGGGTTCCCGGGTGTATCGACGCTGGAGGACGTGGAAGGGCGGGTGGTGCACTCTGACGTGCCGCCCGCCGGCCAGTTCCAGTGTTCCAATGAGCTGCTCAACCAGATCCACCGCAACATCCTCTGGGGGCAGCGCTCGAACCTGATGAGCATCCCTACGGACTGTCCGCAGCGTGATGAGCGGCACGGCTGGATGGGCGATGCCCATCTCTCCGCCGAAGAGGCCATCCTCAATTTTCACATGGCTGCCTTCTACACCAACTTTTTGCGCAACATCCAGTTGGCCCAGCAGGAAGACGGCAGCGTGCCGGACATCGTGCCGCCGTACCTGCCGCTGGCATACCCAGCGGACCCGGCGTGGGGCTCGGCCTACAACATCATCGCGTGGTACTTGTTCCGCTACTACGGCGACCAACGGGTGCTGGAAACTCACTACGAGCGGCTGAAGAAATACGTAGAGTTCCTGCGCCGCAATGCCGACGGGCACATCATCCGCTCCTTGGGCAAGTACGGCGACTGGTGTCCGCCGGGGAGCATTTTCCCCAAAAAGACCGGTCTTGACCTCACCTCCACATGGTACTACTACTACGACGTGGTTTTGCTGGCTAGAATGGCAGAGGTCCTGGGGAAAGCACAGGAGGCAGCGCAGTACAACAGGCTGGCGGTGGAGGTGCGCGAGGCGTTCAATCGCGAGTTCTTGGAGGAAGACCAGTACCAGGCCAGGAGGCTCAGCCCCATCGACAAGCTGCCCAATCAGACGTCCAATGTCCTGCCTCTGTTTCTGGACATGGTGCCGGCCGAGAAGAAGGCTGCGGTGGTGGAAAAGCTGGTGCAGAACATCGTCAACGAGCATGACAGTCACGTGGATACCGGAATCCTGGGCACTTGCTACATGCTCGACGTGCTGACCGACAATGGCCATGCCGAGCTTGCCTACACCCTCGCTTCCCAGGAGAGCTACCCAAGTTGGGGCTACATGGTGCGCGCGGGAGCAACGACCTTGTGGGAGCGATGGGAAAACCTCACTAACCGGGGCATGAATTCCCAAAATCACATCATGTTCGGCAGCGTGGATGCCTGGTTCTACCGGGCAATCGCCGGCATCCGCTGTGCCGCCCCTGGGTGGAAGAAGGTCGTGGTCAAGCCTCACCTGTTCGCTGGCCTTTCCTTTGCCACCGGCCGCGTGCGAACCGTTCTGGGCACCGTAGAGGTTGCCTGGGAGCGCCGCGACCAGCGAGTGACCGTGGGTGTGCGCATTCCGGTCGGGGCTGAGGCCGAGGTTCATCTCCCCCTCTTGGGCCAGCAGCCGTCCGTCCTGGAGGGCGGCAAGGCCGTGCTCCGAAAAGGCAAGGTCTCTGCTCGTCTGCCGGAGGGTGTGGCGACGGCGCGGGTGCACAAAGACCGACTGGTGCTGCAGGTGGGGAGCGGCTCATACCGCTTCAATTGTGAATCATAGCCTGCTCATTGGCGACTCGATTCAGGCGAACGGAAAGGAAGGAGCTCACTGCCATGCGCATCTTTGTGCCGGGGCGCATCTGCCTGTTCGGCGAACACAGCGATTGGGCCGGAGGCTATCGCCGCATCAACGCGGCCTTGGAAAAGGGGTACACGCTGATTACCGGCACCAACCAGGGGATCTATGCGGACGTGGAGCCTCATCCCACCAAGCTCATCGTCCGCGCCACCTTGGAAGACGGTACGCGCAAGGGACCTTTCGAAGTGCCGATGGATAAGGAGGCGCTCCTGGAGGAGGCAGAGAAAGGGGGCTTTTTCAGCTATGCTGCCGGCGTTGCCTACCAGGTACTCACTCACTACCAGGTGCGCGGGCTGGTCATCGACAACTACATGACTGACCTGCCCATCAAGAAGGGGCTGTCCTCAAGTGCTGCCATTTGCGTGTTGGTGGCGCGCGCGTTCAACCGCCTCTACGATCTCAAAATGACCATCCGCGGCGAAATGGAGTTCGCCTATCTGGGCGAGATTACCACTCCCTCCCGATGCGGCCGCATGGACCAGGGATGCGCCTTCGGCAGCAGGCCCATTTTGATGACCTTCGACGGGGAGCGCATCGACGTCAGGGAGGTGAAGGTCAAACGCGACCTCTACTACGTCATCGTCGATTTGTGCGCTGGCAAGGACACGAAGGAGATCCTGGCCAAGTTGAACCAGTGCTATCCCTTTGCCGATACCGAGCTGCAGAGGGGCGTGCAGGAGTACCTGGGGCCGATCAACAAGCGCATCGTCCACGAAGCGGTGGCGGCTCTGGAGCAAGGGGACGCTGAGGCTTTGGGGCGACTGATGCAGCAGGCCCAGGAGGAGTTCGACCGGCATCTGCAGCCGGCGTGTCCCTCGCAACTCACTGCCCCGATGCTGCACAAGGTGCTCAGCTATCCGGCCATTCAACCGTACATTCTCGGCGGAAAAGGGGTGGGCTCGCAGGGGGATGGGACGGCACAGCTCTTGGCGCGGGATGAGGAGAGCCAGGGCAAGGTCATCGAGATTTTGGAGCGCGACCTGCGCATGCCCTGTCTGAAGTTGGTGCTCCGCGCCGGGCGTAAGGTGCGCAAGGCGGTGATCCCAGCCGCTGGGTTTGGCACGCGACTCTTCCCTGCCTCCAAGGCCATGAAGAAGGAGCTTTTTCCCATTGTCGATGCGCAGGGGCGGGCTAAGCCCATCATCATGGCCATCGTCGAGGAGGCGGTCAACGCTGGGATCGAGCAAGTGTGCCTGGTGGTGCAAGAGGGCGATCTTCCCCTGTTCGAGGAGTTCTTCCACTCGCCGCCCCGCATTGAGCACTTCAACAAGCTGTCGCGCGAGGATCAACGATACAGCGACTACATCCTGGAACTTGGCCACCGCGTGACGTTTGTCACGCAGCACTCGCAGGAAGGGTTTGGTCATGCGGTGTACTGCGCACGAGAATGGGTCAAAGATGAGCCCTTTTTGCTCCTTCTCGGCGACCACATCTATGCCTCCGACACGGGCACCTCGTGCGCGCGCCAGCTTCTGGATGTCTACGAACGGGTGGGCGGCAACGTCGTGGGCCTGAAGGTGACCCCTGCGGAGGAGTTGCACAAGTTCGGCTGCGTGACCGGGACCTGGCAGGAGCGTGATGTCCTCCTTGCCGTGACCGAGTTTGCAGAGAAGCCGGAGATCGCCTATGCCCGCGAACACCTCCACGTCGATGGCATGGACGAGAACCTTTTCCTGACGGTGTTTGGCCAGTACGTGCTGTCGCCGAAGATATTCGACTATTTGCAAGAAAACCTCAAGCACAACGTGCGCGAGCGCGGTGAGTTCCAACTGACCCCCTGTTTGGATGCGCTGCGCCGGGAGGAGGGCTTCACCGGCTATCTGGTGAGAGGACGACGCTTCGACATCGGCAATCCGGAGGCCTACCGCCAGGCGGTCATCGACTTTCGCACGGCGTAGGCGAAAATCTGACCTGGCCAGGCAAGACCTTCCCAGTGGTGTCGTGGTGGGGCTGGTGGAGGAGTTGGGCGGGGGTGAGGGCA